>JAFTUL010000004.1 GCA_017466275.1 Clostridia bacterium
AATAAGCCCCGAGGCAAAACTTCTGTCTCTGGTTTTGAATAACGGTGTTGCAACAGTCAATATGTCTTCTCATTTTTCAGAGAAAAATGGTGCAGACCAGCTTCTATTAATATTTGCATTTGTTAATACCTTGTGCAATATTGACGAAATCAAGGGTGTTGTTATTCAGGTTGAGGGTAAACCCATTGTGAAAGAAAGCACAGGGGAAGAATGGGGAGTTCTCGGTATGAATGATATGGCTCTTAATACCGAAGATAAGACCGCATTGGAGCTGTATTTCCCTGACAAAGACGGTGAAAAGCTTGTTGTTGAATACAGAACAATTGACTCTCAGCAGGCACTATCTCTTGAAAAAGCCATTGTCAGTGAGCTTATAAAGGGCCCCGTAAATGGTAAGCTTTCTCCTGCAGTAGCAGATGGTACCAAGCTTCTCAATATAGAAACAAAAGATGGAGTTTGCTATGTGAATTTCTCAAGTGAATTTAAGTCAAAATCAAGCTCCGGCTCAACAGCTACAATGCTTTCTCTTTATGCCGTTGTAAACTCGCTTTGCGAGCTTAAGAACGTGGAGAGCGTACAGATTCTCGTTAACGGAGAAACGGGCGTGGAATTTGGTAATTTCGTGCTTGATATTCCTTATGAAGCTAATCTTGAACTGGTTAAATAACAAAAGAAATAACGTGGAGGAATTGTAATGAAACTTTCTGAAGTAAAAGAAATCTTAAGTGCAAAAGTCGTAACGGGTGAGGAATTTCTAGGTCGTGAGGTTAAGTCTGCTTTTGGAAGCGACCTTATGAGTGACGTGCTTGCTTTTGTAAAGGACCAGTCACTTCTTCTTACGGGACTTGTAAACGGACAGGTGGTAAGAACGGCTGAAATGCTGGATATTAAGGCAATCGTTTTTGTAAGGGGCAAGGAACCCACAGATGACATCGTAGAACTTGCCAAGGAGTACGGTATGGTACTTATGTCCACAGACTACACTCTTTATCCCTCCTGCGGAAAACTTTATATGGCAGGACTTATTCCGGATGAAGAGAGGGTTGACTGATTTATGGCAGAAAATACGGTAAAACTTCACTATAATGTTGACCCTGACGATTTTACGGTAGCAGGAGAGGCAAGCGGTGCCGTTAAAAAGGTTTTAAAACAGCTTGGCTTTTCACCTGATGTAATCAGACGTGTTGCTGTAGCGATGTATGAGTGTGAAATCAATATGGTGATTCACGCCCAGGGCGGTCATATAGATGTGGAAATAACACCTGAAAAGATTCGTATGATTCACACCGACCAGGGCCCTGGAATAAAGGATATTGATAAAGCTATGCAGGAGGGATTCTCTACCGCCGATGAAAAGGTAAGGGAACTCGGCTTTGGTGCAGGAATGGGTCATCCCAATATGAAGAGATATACAGACGATTTGAAGATAACAACAGAAATAGGAAAGGGTACTGTTGTAGATATGACGGTGCTCGTAAAATGATAACTTTTCCAAGGAGGTGCGTATAATTGTCAGAGAAAAAGGAATTGTTATACCATAGTGTAAGGCTTGAAACAGACTTTTGTAAAGGCTGTACTACCTGTATGCGTTACTGTCCTACCCAGGCAATCCGTGTCCAGAACGGAAAAGCAAAAATAATTCGTGAAAAGTGTATTGACTGCGGTGAATGTGTAAGGAGATGTCCTTACCGTGCGAAAAAAGTGTTGAGCGATAGCTTTGATGCGTTGGAATCCTACAAGCACAATGTAGCTCTTGTCGCACCTGCATTTTGCGGACAGTTTTCTAAAGCAGTGAATATAGATGTAATTCTGACAGGACTTAAGCATATCGGTTTTGATGATGTGTTTGAGGTTGCAAGAGGTGCCGAAGTAATCACGGAAAAAACGAAAGAAATTCTTGCTTCCAAAAACCACGACGGACCGCTTATTTCTTCTGCGTGTCCCGCTGTTGTAAGGCTTGTTGCAGTGCGTTTCCCATCTCTTTCGGAAAATATTATTCCCCTTACCTCCCCAATGGAGGTTGCCGCACAGATGGCAAGGAAAGAAGCAATGGAAAAAACAGGACTTTCTGATGAGGAAATAGGCATATTTTTCATATCACCCTGCCCTGCAAAGGTAACAGCTGTAAAACAGCCTCTTGCTCTTGAAAAATCTGCAGTCAGCGGTGTCATTGCCGTTAAGGATGTTTATATGCGTCTTGCACACGCTCTTCAGGGCGTTAAAGAGGTGGAAAAGCTTTCCGTTGCAGGAAAGGACGGGATAAGATGGGCGAGAAGCGGAGGAGAAACCGAAGCTTTGGGTATCAGTAATTACATAGCCGTTGACGGAATACATAATGTAATCAAAATGCTGGAGGAACTTGAGGACGATAAGCTTAACAATATTGAATTTATTGAAGCTCTTGCTTGTAACAGCGGTTGTACGGGCGGCCCGCTTAATGTGGAAAATGAATTTGTGGCAAATTCAAGAATCCGCAATCTTTCAGAAAATCTTGTGGGTAAGCCCATTGATTATGACGGTATCAGTCTTTTCTGGGATAAGAAGGTTGATTATGAACCGTATTCTCCTCTTGACCCTGACATAAACGAAGCTATGCGTAAAATGCAGCTTATGGAGGAAATCTACAACCGCCTTCCTCAGCTTGATTGCGGTAGCTGCGGCAGTCCCAACTGCCGTGAATTTGCAGAGGATATTGTCCGCGGAAAGGCTCAGGAGAGGGATTGTATATTCCGCCTCCGTGAAAAGATAGAAATGCTTGCAAAGGAAATAACAGAGCTTAGCAAGATGATTGACGAGTGAGGTGCAGAAGATGACAGTAAAAGAAATTGCCGAAAAGCTAAACCTTACGGCAGTTTGTGATGAAGAAAATACAGACAGAGAGGTTACTGGTTGCCATATTGGTGACCTGCTCAGCCTTGTTATGAGCAAGGCACAAAGCGGTGACGCGTGGATAACCATTCAGGGAAATATAAATGTTCCTGCCGTAGCATCCCTTACAGATTGTGCTATGGTTATAATTGCGGAAAATATACAGCTTGACCCGCAGGCATTAAAGCGTGCTGAATCTGAGGGAATCCCTACATACATCACAGAAAAAAGTGCGTTTCAGCTTGCCTGCGAGATAAAAGAATGCCTATGAGGTGTTTCTATGACTTCCATATCCATTCCTGCCTTTCTCCCTGTGCAGATATGGATATGACTCCTCACAGCATTGCGGGAATGAGCTACATAAACGGTCTTAATGCCATTGCCGTTGCCGACCATAATACAGCCCGTAACATCCGTGCTGTTACAAAGGCAGCAGAGGAATACGGTATCTGTGTAGTTCCGGCAATTGAAGCGGAAAGTGCAGAAAATATACACCTGCTGTGCCTTTTCCCGACAATTGAAACGGCAGAGGAAATGGGTAAATTTTTAGAATCCCATCTTCCGCCAATCAAGAATCGCCCGGATATTTTCGGTGAGCAGTGGATAATGAACGAGGTTGATGAAAAAACAGGGGAGATTGATGTTCTGCTTATAAATGCCACAGATTTGCCTATTGAGGAAATCAAAGCCAAGGCAGAATTACTTGGTGGGGTGTGTATAGCCGCGCATATTGACCGTGAGAAAAACGGTATCGTTGCAACGCTCGGCTGTGTGCCGGATTATCTTGAGTTTTCAACCCTCGAGCTTTCAAGACACGCAACGGATTATGAGAAAGACGGAAAGTATAAATATATATCCGACAGTGATGCACATATACTCACAGATATTTCAGAAAAAGTAAACTTTTTGGATGTAGGGGAAATAACCCCTGCCGAAATAATAAAAAATTTGAAATAAAAGCGATTTTTTTGCGTTTTGTTATAGACAAAACGCTTTTATTTTGTTATAATTAGCAGAGTGGTGTTGCAATCGATAATGCAATATCGATTTAAAAGTTGAATATAATTTATTTTTATTAACTTTAGGAGGTAAAGTCATGGCAAAAGAAGCAGTTATTCCCTTTAAGGGAACAGCAGAGCAGGAAGAACAGCTTATGAGCGTTATCGCCCAGTACAAGGACCAGGATGGCGCACTTATCCCCGTTCTTCATAAGGCACAGGAAATCTACGGTTACCTTCCCATTGAGGTTCAGACAATGATCGCTGACGGTCTCAGCGTTCCGCTTGCTGAAGTTTACGGTGTTGTAACTTTCTACACACAGTTCTCCCTCAATCCCAAGGGTGAGTATAAGGTTGGTGTTTGCCTTGGTACCGCTTGTTACGTTAAGGGCAGCGGTGATATTTTGGAAAAGTTCAAGGAGCTTTTGAAAATCGATGTTGACGGTTGTACACCTGACGGAAAGTTTTCTCTTGAAGCTACCCGTTGTATCGGTGCCTGCGGTCTTGCACCCGTATTTACAATCAATGAGGATGTATACGGCCGTATCACAGCAGACGACGTTCCTGGCATCCTTGCAAAATATCAGGGCTGATGCAGGAAATCAGTTTAAATATTCTTGACATTGTTCAGAATTCAATTCGTGCAGAAGCAACCTTGATTGAAGTAATAATTGAGGAAGCTCCGTCTTTAGATTTGTTTGCCTTTACCGTAAAGGATAACGGATGCGGAATGGATGAGGAAATGGTTAAAAGAGTTACAGACCCATTTGTAACAACCCGTACTACAAGAAAGGTTGGCTTGGGAATCTCTCTTTTAAAATCACTGGCACAGCAGGCGGGTGGCGATATAAAGCTTGAAAGTCAGGTTGGGGTCGGTACGGTTATTCGTGCGGATTTCTCCTACGGCCATATCGACAGGCAGCCTCTGGGAGACATATCAGCGGTTATGGTATCGCTTATAAGTATGAATCCCACAATTGATTTTGTTTATACCCATTCCTTTGAAAAGGAGCAGTTTCAGCTTGACACCCGTGAACTCAGAAAAGTTTTGGGTGATGAGGTAAGCTTCAGCGAGATAAGTGTTGCAACATGGATTGGAGAATTTATAACAGAAAACTTAACCGAAATTTATGGAGGTGCGAAATAATATGAAAAGCATAGCAGAACTTGAAGCTATTAAGAAAAAGGTTCTTGATAATGTAAATCTCAGACAGGAAAGAGAAGAAGGCGTAAGAGTTGTTGTTGGTATGGCAACATGCGGTATCGCAGCAGGTGCTCGTCCCGTTATGACAGCTTTCCTTGAAGAGGCAAATAAGCGTAATCTCAGCAATGTTGTTATTGAGCAGACAGGCTGTATCGGTATGTGTGCTCTTGAACCCATTGTTGAAGTTTACGTTCCCGGTAAGGAAAAAGTAACTTACGTTAAGATGACGGCTGAAAAAGTTGCAAAGATTGTATCTGACCATATCGTAAACGGTGCTCCCGTTGTCGAATATACAGTCGGTGCACAGAAGTAAGAGGGGAGAGTATTAAGATGAGTTTGTACAGATCACACGTGCTCATCTGCGGCGGTACAGGTTGTACCTCTTCAGGTGGTGCTAAACTTCTTGACGAGTTTGAAGCACAGCTCAAGGCTAACGGTCTTGAAAACGAGGTTAAGGTTGTAAAAACAGGCTGCTTCGGTCTTTGTGCACTCGGTCCTGTTGTAGTTGTTTATCCCGAGGGTGCTTTCTACAGCAGAGTTCAGAAAGAGGATGTAGAGGAAATCGTAACTGAGCATCTTCTCAAGGGTAGAATCGTAAAGAGACTTGTTTACGATGAAACCATCAACGAAAATGACGACACAATCAAATCTCTCAACGAGGTTGATTTCTATAAGAAGCAGATGCGTATTGCACTTCGTAACTGTGGTGTTATTAACCCCGAAAACGTTGAAGAATATATCGCATTTGACGGTTATAAGGCACTTGCAACAGTACTTACAGAAATGACTCCTCAGGATGTTATTCAGGTTATTAAGGATTCCGGACTTCGTGGCCGTGGCGGCGGCGGTTTCCCCACCGGTCTTAAGTGGGATTTCGCTTCCAAGAGCGTAAACGAGCAGAAATATGTTTGCTGTAACGCCGACGAAGGTGACCCCGGTGCATTCATGGACAGAAGTATTCTTGAGGGTGACCCCCACAGCGTACTTGAAGCTATGGCAATTGCAGGTTATGCAATCGGTGCTAATCAGGGTTATATCTACATCCGTGCAGAGTATCCCATCGCTGTACAGCGTCTTCAGATTGCTATTGACCAGGCTAAGGAATACGGTCTCCTTGGTGAAAACATCTTCGGTAGTGGATTCAGCTTCGACATCGGTCTTCGTCTTGGTGCCGGTGCATTCGTTTGCGGTGAGGAAACAGCTCTTATGACTTCTATCGAAGGACACCGTGGTGAGCCTCGTCCCCGTCCTCCGTTCCCTGCAGTTAAGGGTCTCTGGGGCAAGCCCACTATCCTCAACAACGTAGAAACCTACGCTAATATCCCTGTTATCATCAACAAGGGTGCAGAATGGTTCAATACAATCGGTACAGAAAAGAGTAAGGGTACTAAGGTATTCGCACTCGGCGGTAAGATTAACAACACAGGTCTTGTTGAAATTCCTATGGGTACAACACTCCGCGAAATCGTTGAAGAAATCGGTGGCGGTGTTCCCAATGGTAAGGCATTCAAGGCTGCTCAGACAGGTGGTCCTTCCGGCGGATGTATCCCTGCATCTCTTATCGATACACCCATTGACTACGATTCACTTATTTCAATCGGTTCAATGATGGGTTCCGGCGGTCTTATCGTAATGGACGAAGACAACTGTATGGTTGATATCGCGAAGTTCTTCCTTGAGTTCACAGTTGACGAATCCTGCGGTAAGTGTACTCCCTGTCGTATCGGTACAAAGAGACTTCTTGAAATCCTTGATAAGATTACTAAGGGTAACGGTACTTTAGAAGACCTTGACCGTCTTGAGCTTCTTTGCCACAGCATCAAGAGTGCTTCTCTTTGCGGTCTCGGTCAGACAGCTCCCAACCCTGTTCTTTCAACTCTCAGATATTTCCGTGATGAGTATGTTGCACACGTTGTAGACAAGAAGTGTCCTGCAGGCGTATGTAAGGCTCTCACAAATTATGTTATCGAAGCAGATAAGTGTAAGGGTTGCTCCGCTTGTGCAAGAAAGTGTCCCGTTGGCGCTATCACAGGCGAAATCAAGAGTCCTTTCACAATCGATACTAATAAGTGTATTAAGTGCGGTGCTTGTGTGGAAACATGTAAGTTCAACGCTATCGTTAAGAAATAAGAAAGGGGTGCAGAGAAATGGAAATGGTTAATTTAAAAATCAACGGTCAGGACGTAACGGTTCCTGCCGGTACTACAGTGCTTGAGGCTGCTCGCATGGCCGGTATTGATATTCCCACACTTTGCTACCTTAAGGATGTAAGCCAGACAGGTTCCTGCAGAATGTGTCTTGTTGAAATTAAAGGTGGTAGAGCACTTCAGGCAGCTTGCGTATATCCCGTAGCTGAAGGCCTTGAAGTTTATACAAATACTCCCGCAGTAAGAAATGCACGTAAAGTTGTATTGGAACTTATCCTTTCCAACCACGACAGAAAGTGTCTTACCTGCGAAAGAAACCGTAACTGTGAGCTTCAGGCTCTTGCAGACGAACTCGGTGTAACAGACATCCATTACGAGGGTGTAAGAAACGAATATGATGTAGACGAGCTTTCTCCCTCTATCGTAAGAGATAACAACAAGTGTGTACTTTGCCGCAGATGTGTGCAGATGTGTAAGAACATCCAGACAGTTGGTGCAATCGATGCAATCGAAAGAGGTTTCAAAACTTCTATCGGCTGTGCATTTGAGAAGAGCCTTGGCGAAGTAAGCTGCGTAAACTGCGGTCAGTGTATTGCGGTATGTCCCGTTGGCGCACTTCGTGAAAAGGATGCAACAGATGATGTTTGGGCAGCACTTGCTAACCCCGACAAGCACGTTGTTGTTCAGGCTGCTCCTGCAGTAAGAGCAGCTCTCGGTGAAGAGTTCGGCTATGAAATGGGTACACCCGTTACAGGTAAGATGGCAGCTGCTATGAGAAGACTTGGCTTTGACAAGGTATTCGATACAGACTTTGCCGCTGACCTTACAATTATGGAAGAGGGAACAGAGCTTCTTCAGAGAATCCAGAACGGTGGAAAGCTTCCTATGATTACTTCCTGCTCTCCCGGTTGGATTAAGTTCTGTGAACACAACTTCCCCGAAATGCTTGACAATCTTTCTTCCTGCAAATCTCCTCACGAGATGTATGGTGCAGTAATTAAATCCTACTACGCTGAAAAGGCAGGAATTGACCCCAAGAATATCTTTGTTGTATCAATTATGCCCTGTACAGCTAAGAAGTTCGAAGCACAGAGAGATGAGCTTTCTGTAAACGGACTTCAGGATGTTGACAGCGTTCTTACAACACGTGAGCTTGCTAAGATGATTAAAGAGGCAGGTATCAGATTTACTGAGCTTCCTGATGAAGTATTCGACGATCCGTTCGGCGATGCTGCAACAGGTGCAGGCGTAATCTTTGGTGCTACCGGTGGTGTTATGGAAGCTGCAATCAGAACAGTTGCAGACATTCTTGACAACACAAGCCACAGCGAAATCGAATACGAAGCAGTTCGTGGCGTTGAAGGTATCAAGATTGCTTCTGTAGAAGCAGGCGGTAAGACAATCCGTGCCGCAGTTGCACACGGTCTTGGTAACGCACGTGAACTTCTTAACAAGGTTAAGAGCGGTGAAGTTGAAGTGGTTTCGATTAGCCCTATTTCTTATGTTCTTGATGGTTACAATACTTTTGAACCTGTTGGCGAGGTGGGAGCTATCCTATCAGCTAAGCTTTCAATTATTTATGCCGACAGAAAATTCATCGAACTTTTCAATACAATAGCCGGAGGACTTGGCTTTTC
>JAFTUL010000005.1 GCA_017466275.1 Clostridia bacterium
CCCCTGCTTTGCTGGGATTATTTGTAACGTGATAAGTTGCTCCGCACTCGCTGCACTCTCTGCGGCCACCGAGGCGCTCCAAAATTATGGAATCATCTACCTCAATGGAAAGTGCATAGTTTATTGAAATGCCCATTTTATTTAATTCATCAGCCTGAGCAATGGTTCTCGGGAAACCGTCCAGTATAAATCCGTTTTTACAATCAGATTCCTTAAGACGTTCATTTACAATTCCGATAACCACATTATCGGGAACAAGCTTGCCTTCATCAATATAGCCTTTAGCTATTTTGCCGATTTCGGTCTCGTTCCTGATGGCATTTCGTATTATTGCTCCGGTTGAAATTGTCGGTATATTATATCTTTCACATATTACTGCTGCCTGTGTGCCTTTACCTGCACCGGGAGCACCTAACATAACAAGATTCATATATTATTCACCCTTAATCCAAAAAGCCTTTGTAGTGACGCATAAGCATCTGTGACTCAATCTGCTTAACTGTTTCAAGAGCAACACCAACCATAATGAGAAGCGAAGTACCTCCGATTTGAATGGTGAAGTTCATAAACTGACCGAGAATCATCGGTACACAAGCGATAATTGCAAGGAATATAGCACCTGCAAGAGTAATTCTTGTAAGGATTTTGCTGATATAATCGCTTGTAGGCTTACCGGATCTGATACCCGGGATTGAACCGCCGTTTCTCTTCATGTTATTAGCAATCTCAATTGGATTGAACTGTATTGCTGTGTAGAAATATGTGAAGAACAATATGAGCAAGAAGTAAAGAACTGCATATGTCCAGCCTGAAGTTACTTCTCTCCAGAATGCACCCCAGAAGCCTTCTGTAGGCATACCGCCTGTAAAGCTCATAATTGTTGATGGGAAAGCAAGAATTGACATCGCAAAGATGATTGGAATAACACCTGCCATAGCCACTTTAATCGGAATATGTGTGCTCTGACCGCCATACATTTTACGGCCAACCATACGTTTTGCATACTGAACCGGAATTCTTCTTTCAGCATCTGTAATAAATACTACAAAGGCAATCATTACAAGTGCAAATACAGCTATTCCTACAATACCCCAGATGTTTATTGCTCCACTGATAAAATTCTGGTACATATCCCATATCATACCGGGTACACTTGAAACAATACCTGCAAAGATTATCATTGAGATACCGTTACCAACACCTTTTTCTGTGATTTGTTCACCAAGCCACATAAGAAATGCAGTACCTGCTGTGAATGTTGTAACAATTACAATAAAGCTCTTCAAACCCGGATTTGCAACCGCGCCCAGACCAAAGTAAAGACCTGTAGCCTGAATGAAAGCAAGTATAACCGTTACATAACGTGTCCATTTTGCAATTACTTTTCTTCCCTCTTCTCCTTCTTTTGAAAGACGTTCAAGTGCAGGAATCGCTACAGTCAAAAGCTGAAGAATAATAGATGAGTTAATATATGGTGTAATACTCATTGCAAATATTGTTGCATTACTGAATGATCCACCAGAAAAGCTGTTGAGCAAGGCAAATAGAGTATTTCCTCCTTCACTTGCAAGTTGTGATAGTACTTCTCTGTTCAAGCCCGGAACAGGGATGAATGTACCAAGACGAAATACTACCAGCATTAATAATGTGTAAAGCATTCTTTTTCGGAGATCCGGAATTTTCCATGCGTTTCTCAGAGTCGAAATCACTTTACATCACCTCAGCCTTTCCACCCGCTGCTTCGATTTTTTCTTTAGCAGCTTCTGTAAATTTAGCAGCTTTCACTGTAACCTTAACTTTAACGTCACCGTTGCCGAGTACTTTAATACCGTCAAGAGTTTTCTTAATGATACCTGCTTCTTTAAGTGCTGCTGCATCTACAACTGCACCATTTTCAAATTTATTTAAATCGGATACATTGATTTCACTGTACTGCTTTGCAAATATATTTGTAAAGCCGCGTTTTGGCAATCTTCTGTAAATAGGTATCTGACCGCCTTCGAAGCCGATTCTTACGCCGCCGCCTGATCTTGCTTTCTGACCTTTGTGACCGCGGCCTGCTGTTTTACCGTTACCCGAACCGTGACCTCTGCCTTTTCTTTTTGTATCCTTAGTTGAACCTTCACCTGGTTTGAGTTCAAACAATTTCATTTAGAGCACCTCCTTTGGAATTTATATTTCTTCGACGCTTACCAAATGATTCACTTTCTTTGTCATACCGATGATAGCCGGTGATGCATCATGAATCTTTTCGTCTCTGATTTTCTTTAGTCCGAGAGCTGCAACTGTTGCAATCTGGTCTTTTTTGTAACCAATAGGGCTCTTTACTAAAGTAACTTTAATTTTAGCCATTATCTTATCCTCCTAATTTATTACTTGTGTTGTTTATTAACCCAACAATTCTTCAACGGTTTTACCGCGGAGTGCAGCAACTTCTTCTGCTACTTTAAGGCTCTTGAGACCTTCGATTGTTGCGTTAACAAGGTTATGAGGATTGTTAGAACGAAGTGATTTTGTTCTGATATCACGGATACCTGCAAGTTCCAATACGTTACGAGCACATCCGCCTGCGATAACACCGGTACCGGGAGCAGCAGGTTTAAGAAGAACCTTACCTGCACCAAATTCGCCGATAACTTCGTGAGCGATTGTTGTACCAACCATCGGAACAGTAATCATATTCTTTTTAGCATCTTCGATTGCTTTTCTGACTGCATCAGGGATTTCGGCTGCTTTACCGGTACCTACGCCAACGTGGCCTGCGCCGTCACCGACTACCATAAGTACAGCAAATCTAAAAGTTCTACCGCCCTTTACAACCTTAGCAACACGATTTATGCTAACAATTTTTTCTTGTAAATCTAATGTTTCAGGATTAAATTTTTCCATAAAAGCTTTATACCTCCTTTTAGAATTCTAAGCCGCCTTCTCTGGCACCTTCAGCAAGCTCGGCTACTCTACCGTGGTACAAGTAACCGCCTCTGTCAAATACAACGTTTTTAATACCTTTTTCCAAAGCTCTCTTAGCAACGAGAATACCTACTTCTTTAGCAGCTTCTTTGTTGCCACCGTAGCTAACTTTTTCTTTGATTTCTTTATCAAGTGAAGAAGCGCTAACAAGTGTTGTGCCGGTAGTGTCATCAATAACCTGAGCGTACACGTTGCTGTTTGAACGGAATACGTTAAGTCTTGGACAATCAGGAGTTCCGGAAATATTTTTTCTTACTCTATAATGTCTTTTAATTCTTGCAGCATTACTGTCTTTTTTCTTTATCATAATCGTTTACTCCTTTCTACCTTATTTCTTAGCACCTGTTTTACCTTCTTTACGTCTGATAACTTCATCAGAGTACTTAATACCCTTGCCCTTATATGGTTCAGGCAATCTCTTTTCTCTGATAACTGCAGCTATCTGACCA
>JAFTUL010000006.1 GCA_017466275.1 Clostridia bacterium
GAGGAGTTTGAAGATTCTCTTAAGGAAAACAAAATGATGGGCGTAAAAACCGTCAGCATTGCAGAAGAGAGCCTCAGCACTCTGGTTACGGATGGTCGTTTAACGTGCATAAATTACAGGGATATGTGTACAAAATATGACGAAGAAAGTGAAGCTATTGTATCTCTTTTAAAAGATGACCCGAAAATCCGTAAACAAAGCTTCTTGCTTATCACAAAGAATCCCGAGACAAAAGAATTTCTTAATGTTTGGATACCGGCAAAATATACTGGAGAAGAATATTTAAAGCTCTCCACCCAAAACGGAATAGACGTTTTTGTACTTTATGAGGGTGGACTTGACAGTAAGAAATTTGCAATCGGATTCAACGAGCGAAAAATACAGAATGCCCATAATAAAGAGTTTGATATTTCACTTGCAATGATGTTTGGCGGCTTTTCCAATACGGAATATATTAACCGCATAGGGGAGCTTGTTGATAAATACAATATCAAGTATATAAACCTCAAAAACAACGGAGAATATAATGAAAAATCTCCTCATTCCAAGAAAAATTATGAAGCTATGTGCAGGCTCATTAAGGAGAAAAAGCTCTACCTCATAGTTACAGAAAATCAGGACCAGCTTTCAAATCAGAAGCCTATCGGTTATCAGAAGCTGATAGATGCGGCAGAGGGAAGAGTTTTAAGAAGCTATGAAACAGTGGACTTTAAAAATGAGAATCTTGTAGAGGCACGTTATCATCAGATTCTTAATTCTGTGGTGGACAGAAATTTAAGGTTTGTTATTATAAATCAGTTTACAAGCGGAATAGATACATTCCTCGGTAAAAGTGATAAAACCAATGAAGCAACACGCCTTGTTATGGAAAAGCTTGAAAGCATAGGTTACAATACAAAGGACTACGATACCGTATTTGATTATTCTGTAAACAGACGTATGGTCTCTGCTATTGCCGTAATACTTATGGTTGCTCTCGGTGTAACAATGCTGGAGCTTCTTTTCAAAACCCGAATGAAAAAATTAGAGATATTCGGAATCATAGCATCTTTCCTTGGAGGAGTGTTTACATTAAAAGCTCCAGAAAGTCTTTTATATCTGATTCCCACACTCTTTGCTGCTTTTGCACCCTGCTTTGCGATAACTGTGGTAATGGCATTTCTGAAAGTTATGAAAGATAAGTGTAAAACAGCCGTACTGACTATTTTGACGGTGATTGTAACTGTTGCCACACTTTCACTTATGGGCTTTATACAGGCAGTACTCCTTTCAGGACTTGACTATTACCTTAACTCTCTGATTTTCCGCGGAATCAAGCTTTCATTGATAGTACCCATACTGTACAGCTTTGCAGCATACGGATTTATATTTAATGATGATAAAGATAAATGGGCATCAAATATAATTGATTTTCTTAATAAGCAAATCAGGGTTTACTGGGTTGTTTTGGGCGTTGTTGCAGCAGGTGTGGCAGTTATTTACCTTATCAGAAGTGGTAATGTTACCAAAATTTCTGCCATAGAAACTCTGATGCGTAACAGCATAGCTGACGTGATGGCTGCACGCCCGAGAACAAAGGAATTTCTTATCGGCTGGCCCTCTCTTGTTCTTTTGGTATATTATGTGAAGAATACAGATATAAAGCTTATCAGATGGGGATTTGCGGTAGCAAGCTCAATTCTCTTTGCATCTGTCATTAATAGCTTCTGCCACGTATTTACGGCAGCAGGCACTATCTACTCAAGACTTTTTAACGGACTTTTTGTAGGTGCTTTTGTAGCGATAGCGGCAGTAATACTGAATGTGTTAGTAATCAAATTTGTAAAATGGGCAATCAAAAAATATAACTTGAACGCCGGACGGTGATAAAATGGCAAATTACCTTACGACACAAAAGGCGTTTCGGACTCTTATCTCATCTGCCCGAAATAACAAAGTAGGGCAGGCATACATTTTCGAGGGGATGAAAGGTGTCGGCAAATTCACCTGTGCAAGGATTTTTGCAAATGCAATCCATTGTACTGGCGATACAAAACCCTGCGGAGTGTGTCCCGACTGCAAAAAACATGCGGCAAACACGCACAGTGACCTTTTCATTATCGGTGGAGAGGGTAGTATAACAGTTGACGACATTCGTTCTATGAACGAGGAGCTATTTATAAAGCCTGCTCTTTCGGAAAGAAAAATCTTTATAATCCGCGGTGCTGACAATATGAATGATGCGGCACAGAACGCTCTTTTAAAATCCTTTGAAGAGCCTCCTCAGTACGCGGTTATAATTCTTCTTTCGGAAAATGTAAAGAATCTGCTCCCAACAATCAGGTCAAGGGGTAGCAGGGTAGAGTTTGAGCCTTTTGCTGAAAAAGAAATATATGATTTCATCCTTCGTCAGTATCCGCTGAAAAATGATATAGTATCTTTTGCTGCACTTTACAGCGGTGGGATTATCGGCAGGGCAATAGAAATTTGCGAGGATGAAGAATTTTTTAACATAAGAAAAACAATGTTTGAAAGAATCGGCAAAATGACAGGCGACAGAATCTCCGTTTTAGAGGTTGCGGATTCTTTTGGAGTAAAGAGCAAGACAAAGTTTGTCGGCTGCGACTTATATTTTGACCTGTTCACAAGCTTTATGCGTGATGTTATGGCACAAAAGTCGGGCGGACGCATAATAAATAGCGATATGATGCCGTATATTGAAGCTTTTTCTTCAAAGGTTACGCTTGCATCTGTGCTAAGCATTATAGAAAGAACTGCAAAAACCCGTTCACAGCTTAATAAATCAATGAATTACGAGCTGTGGATAATGAATATGCTTATAAATTGTTGGGAGGATATCCATGGTAAAGGTAGTAGGAGTTAAATTTAAAGATACAGGCAAGGCGTACTTTTTCGCCCCCGGAAAACATAATCCCGAGGTAGGCGAAGAGGTTATCGTAGAAACCTCAAGAGGACTTGAATTCGGAAAGGTTTCTATGTCGGTCAGGGAAATTACGGAGGAGGAAATTGTTTCTCCCCTCAAGGAAATAGTACGTATAGCTACCGACAATGACAAAGCTCAGGTTCAGAAAAACAAGAAAAAAGAGCAGGAAGCCTTTGGAATTTGTGAGGAAAAAATAGCAGCCCATAACCTTGATATGAAGCTTGTGGATGTTGAATATACCTTTGACGGTAATAAGATTCTTTTCTATTTCACAGCAGAGGGAAGAGTTGACTTCCGTGAACTTGTAAATGAACTTGCGTCAGTATTCAGAACAAGAATTGAGCTTCGTCAGATAGGTATCCGTGACGAGGCAAAGATGCTCGGCGGTATCGGTATCTGCGGAAGAAGTCTTTGCTGCAGCACTTATCTTGACGGCTTTCATCCCGTGTCAATCAAAATGGCAAAGGAGCAGGGACTTTCCCTTAACCCTACCAAAATTTCGGGTAATTGCGGTAGACTTATGTGCTGCCTGAAATATGAGCAGAACTGCTATGACGAGTTTTCAAAGATTGCTCCCTCCGTGGGTGCTGTTGTGTCTACTCCCAACGGAAAGGGTATCGTGCAGAGCACAACTATCTTAAAGGGTATTGCAAAAGTAAAGCTTGAGGGTGATGGGGAAGCACAGGTGCAGGAATTCAGCTTCCACGACCTTAAAATCCTTAAGAATAATAAACAACACGATAATAATGATGCAGATATGAAGGAGCTTAAAAAACTGGAGGATAACTGATGAAAATAGTACTTCTTGATACGGCAACAATGGGAAGCGATATGGAGTTTTCCTGTATAGAAAGGCTTGGAGAGTGTGTAAAATACGAAAATACTCTCAGCGGAGAAGTTTCAGAAAGAATAAAGGATGCCGATGTTGTTGTTATCAACAAGGTACAACTTGGCAGAGAAGTTCTTAGGGAAGCAAAAAATCTTAAGCTTATCTGTGTTTTTGCAATAGGCTACAACAACGTGGATATAGAATACTGCAGGGAAAACAATATCCGTGTCAGAAATGTTCCGGGGTATTGTGTGGAGAGCGTGTGTCAGCATACCTTTGCACTTCTTTTTATGCTGATGGAAAATATGCGATACTACGACGATTTCGTTAAAAACGGAAGCTACAGTAACAGCGGTGTTGCAAACCACCTCGGAAAACCGTTTTTTGAAATAGCGGGCAAGAAGTGGGGCATCATCGGTATGGGTGCAATCGGTCGTGCGGTGGCTGACTGTGCAGCCACTTTCGGTGCAGAGGTGTGCTACTGTAGTATCAGCGGTGCAGTTCGCAGGGAAAAGTACGAAAATGTTGACCTTACTACACTTCTTACAGAGTGCGACATTATTTCGATACATGCACCGCTCAATGAAAAAACAATGCACCTTATAGGCGAAAAAGAGCTTAAAATGATGAAAAGAACTGCATACATAGTTAATGTCGGCAGAGGCGCGGTAATAGATGAAAAAGCCCTTGCAGAAGCAATTGATAATGGTATTATAGGCGGTGCGGCACTTGATGTCTTTACAACCGAGCCGCCAGAGGCTACTTCTCCCATAATGAATGTTAAAAATAAAGAAAGAATTGTTTATACCCCGCATACTGCGTGGTCGTCGGTGGAAGCAAGGAAAAGATGTATCTCTATGACTGCAGACAATATAGCTGCTTTTGTAAAAGGTGAATCACGAAATGACGTTTGGAGCTGATTATGGAATAAACAAAAAAAGGAATGCAAAATGCATTCCTTTTTTTGTTTAATTATGAGTAATCCTGTAAGCCGAGTTCTGTCGTTTAAAACGGTCATCTATCTACGCCGTATATCTCTATACGGCTCCAGCCGCCCGTCGGATTATAGGTCGGACAAACCAATCCTGTCGGCGTTGCTTCGGATGGGGTTTACATGGCACAAAGCGTTACCGCAATGTCGGTGGGCTCTTACCCCGCCTTTCCACCCTTACTCACCATAGGTGAGCGGTTTATTTCTGTTGCACTTTCCTTAGAGTCGCCTCCACCGGGATTTCTCCGGCATCCTGTCCTGCGAAGCTCGGACTTTCCTCATCAGCACTATTGTGCTGCCGCGACCGTTCAGATTACTCGATGGATATAATATCATAGAATCATATCCGTGTCAAGCAGGGGAGAAACCTCCGCCTGACTTATATATAATTCTAACTTATCGGCAAATTTTTCGCTTAGTTTATTTTTGAGAATTTCGGTCACAATTTTCTCACTGTCAAAATGCCTGATTTCAATAAAGTCAATATCGTCATTGACTTTCATCATTCCTAATTCATGGTGCTTCAAATCTCCCGAAATATATACGTCTGCACCTAAGCTTATTGCGATTTCGGGAAGCTCACCGCCACCGCCACCGTTACACACCGCCACGGTTTTTATTTCCTTATCTTTTTCAAATGTGGAGTAGAGAGTGTCTACATTAAACTCCTTTTTGATTTTTGCACAGAGGGTTTTTGCAGTTTCCCCTGATTGTGCGTGACAAATTCTTCCCAAATCTCCCACAAGATTGCCAAAGGGGATAAGCCCTAATTTTTCGCAAACCGTGTCAGTAATTCCATTCGGTGCCGAGTCAAGATTGGTGTGTGCACTGTATATGGAAATTTTGTTCTCAATAGCAGACACAAGCATCTCACCAAAATCGGTTGAATCGGTGACACTTTTAACAGGGTTAAATATTACGGGATGATGGGTAATAATAAGCTCTGCACCGATTTTGATTGCTTCCTTAACAACCTTTTTATTGGCATCAAGGCAGAGAAGTACCTTTGTAACATCCTTATCACTACGACCAACCAAAAGGCCGATATTGTCAAAATCCTCTTTGAATTCGGGTGGGAATTCTTTTTCAAGATATTCTGTTATTTTAGTAAGCTTTATCATGCTTTTTCTCCTTTCAGAAGAAATTCGTACTCACTTTTGAGACTTTCGTAATGCTTACGTCGGGAGCTTGGGTTTTCCCCCATCTTGTTTAGTATACTGTCTATTTCATACAGTCTGTACCTTACATAATCATAGAAAAGCGGGGGAGTGTTATCCATAAGATACGGTCCTATCTCCAGTTCGGTTTCACTGAGCTTTTTGCCCTCTCCGCGTACCGCCAGAAGTGCCGTGTACATTTTATTTCCCTCACGGCATACATCTTCCTTTTCAATTACATAACCGTGGGTAACAAGATATTCCCGAAGCTCTCTGTGTGCTGATTGCATCTGCAGTACAAAGTATTTGCACCCTTTTTCATTTTCCAGTATTTCGGCAATAGTTTCACCGCCCATACCTGCAATGATTGAACATTCTACCTCGTTTTCAGCAATTGCGGAAAATCCGTTGGAAAGCCTTGTTTCAATTTTATCTGAAACCTCAAACGCACGGATGTTTTTTTCAGCTTGTGCAAGAGGTCCTTTTTTTATGTCCGCCGCAATAATTTTCTCCGCAATCCCTTTTTTTGCAAGGTAAATTGCCACATATGCGTGGTCTGTTCCTATGTCGCAAAGCGATTTGCACTTGGGAACAAGGGATGCAATCATTTTCAGTCTGGGGGTTAGGTTTTTTTCAATATTAAGCATAATATTTCCTTATAAAGAAACAAGCGTTAAACGCTTGTTTCAAATTTTATTCACATAACTGAGCTACTACGGCGTTGATTACTTTACCATCGGCTTTGCCTTTTAACTCAGCCATAACGGTTTTCATAATCATACCCTTGTTCTTTGTAGCAATAACATCAGCAAACTTTTCTGTAAGGAGTGCCTTAATTTCATCCTCACTCATAAGCTTGGGTGCATATTCCTTGATAATTTCGTAATTGGTGGTGTACTCTGCAATAAGCTCCGTTCTTTCAGCAGGACAGGTGTCAAGCTGTTCCTTTGCACTCTTAAGCTCCTTAAGGATAACGGAATCTGTCATTTCCTCTGTAATGTCATTTCTCACACCGTTGTCAATGCCGTATTTCTTAACAGCGGCAATAAGGTTTGAGATAACATTCTTCCTCACCTTATCCTGTGCTTTCATAGCAGCAATCATATCTTTCTGTAACTCTTGAAGTGTCATAATATATCATCCTTTCAATTTTTGTTTTTACTGTCAGTTAGGCATTAGCCCAGAGTCCGCCATGCTCACAAATTTTTCGGGAGTAACGGCAATAATATGGTCAATAACGTGTACATCCATACCCTCAAGTATGTCGCATAGCTTCTTGGTTAAAAGTCTGTCATCCTCCGAGGCATACGCACCTGCAGACGGATGGTTGTGTGCCAGAATAACTGCAGAAGCGTTATGCTTGATAACACATTCTATAACCTTACGTGGATGCACATTTGCTTGCGATACCGTACCCTCCTCCAGAATTTCAAAAGCCAAAATCTCTCTTTTGGAATTAAGGCAGATTATTGAAAATACCTCTTTCTTTTCAGCACCTATCATTTTGCAGACATACTCACCTGCATCATAGCTTGTAGAAAGTAATTTCTTATCCCTTAATGAAAGAGAATTATGATACCTTGAAAGCTGGGGAATCATTTTAATTAAAATAGCTGTATGCTCGCCGATTCCCTCCACTTTGCAAAGCTCCTCAAACGTTGCGTTAAATACGGCAGAGGGCGTTTTGAATCGGTCTATCAGCCTGTGAGCAAGAGGGTTCAGGTCGCCCTGCGGAATAGCGTAAAAAAGGAGCAACTCCAAAACCTCGTGGTCGGCAAAAGAGGAAAGCCCCTCTTTTAAGAATCTTTCCTTGACCCTCGCTCTGTGATTTTTATGAAGCTGGGGTATAATATTGTCGTACATAATATCACTTGCCTGTAAGTTCTAAAAATTTTTCTTTCGTAATAAGTGCATTAAGTGCATCAAGAAGCCCGTTAACGGAAATTTTTTCAGGTATTGACAGCTTCCTGCACAAGGACATACGGGCGGCGGCACTGTCTGTGCCGCCGTATAATCCGATGTCGTACAAATCATTTTTTGTTATTTTTTCATTGGAGTCCAGAGGTGAGGCGTACTTTGACAAAACCTCTGAAAGGAGCTTTTCATCAATACCCTCAACTCCAAGCTTGCCCTCTTTTGACGGGGCAGACTTTCTTTTTTCCTTGCCGAATATTTCGGGGATATATGCCTGCTTTATTTCGCCCTCCGTCACAAAGCCCTTGATATGATTGCGTATCATAAAGCCTGCACGGTCAGAATCGGTCAGGATAAGGAGTCCTCGTTCTTTTGCAAGTGCCTTTAAAAACTCCCGCTTTTCCTTATCTTTAAAGATCCGGAATCCCTCAGTTGTGAAGATGGGGGATGAGCAAACTTTTTCAAGCCGCATTTTGTCGTATTTCCCCTCGACAATAATTGCTTCCTTAATATTTAACATCAGTCTGTTTCAATAAGTCCGTAATTACCGTCTTTACGGCGGTAAACTATATCTGTTGTATTAGTTTGTGCATTGCGGAAAACAAAGAAATTGTGTCCGAGGAGATTCATCTGCAAAACTGCTTCCTCTGCACTCATTGGTTTAACGTGGTGGGTTTTGGTCTTTACAATCTTGATTTCAACATCATCCTGAGGTATTTCATCAAAGAAATCTACTTCCCTGGAAACGCCCTCGCGAAGCTTTTTCGCAAGGCGTGTTTTGTTCTTGCGAATCTGCTTTGTAATAGCGTCAACAACATCATCGGCAGCATTGTAAACTTCCACATCACGTTCTTCAGCGCGGTAAATCATATCTGCCGTACGGATGGTAACTTCGACAATCATTTTATCCTTCTGCTCGCTAACCACAATATCAGCCTGAGCTTCGTCGTCAAAGAACTTGCCCAGCTTGTCTATCTTCTTAATGAGCATTTCTTTCTTTTCCTTGCCGAGTTCAATCTTTCTTACATAAATGTTAGTTTTCATATGTGCCCCTCCTTAAAATGTTGTGTAAGAAAAGCTTGGCTTTTCTTACCTATATTATACTATAAGTTGTGGTAATAGTAAATAATTTTCTTTACATATTGATAAAAAAATATGTTAACACAGAAAAATCAACAATATGTAGTAGTAACAACAGCAAAAAACTATCGATTTTTCTATAAATTGTGTTTTTTTCTTGGACAAATTATGCCAAAAATTCCCGCAAACCCCTATATATAGCCATTATTGGGCAATATTACAAAAAGATTAAAAATACCCAAGATATAGTTATTTTGTATTGACAAAGCAACAAGATGTTGTTATAATGATAATACACGATTTTTGAAAGATAAATTTATGGAGGGAAAGAGATGAAGATTATAAAAAGAAGCGGTGCCGAAGTAACCTTCGACCCCGAGAAAATTATAGTCGCAATCACAAAAGCAAACGAAAGTGTAGTACCCAGCAGCCGTATGACCCCTATTCAGATTAAGCGTATCGCGGAGGATGTTGAGAGTGCGGCAGCAAATATCAACAGGTCCTTAAGTGTGGAAGAAATTCAGGATATGGTAGAGGACCAGATTATGAATCAGCGTGCGTTTGATGTAGCACGCAGATACATTACATACCGTTACAACCGTGCTCTTGTTCGTAAGTCCAACACAACAGACGAGCAGATTATGAGCCTTATCGAGTGCAATAATGAAGAGGTAAAGCAGGAAAATTCCAACAAGAATCCTACCGTAAACAGCGTTCAGCGTGACTATATGGCAGGCGAGGTTAGTAAGGATATTACAAAGAGAATTCTTCTTCCTCCCGAAATTGTTTCTGCACACGATCAGGGACTTATCCATTTCCACGATGCTGACTACTTTGCACAGCATATGCATAACTGTGACCTTGTAAATTTGGAGGATATGCTTCAAAATGGTACAGTTATCAGCGGTACAATGATTGAAAAGCCGCACAGTTTTTCAACTGCCTGCAACATCTCTACACAGATTATTGCACAGGTTGCTTCCTGTCAGTACGGCGGACAGAGTATTTCTCTTACACATCTCGCTCCCTTTGTTGATATTAGCCGTAAGAAAATACGCAGGCAGGTAGAGGAAGAAATGGCTCTTCTTGATGAAAAAGTTTCTGATGAGAAAATTTCCGAAATTACCGAAAAAAGACTTCGTGAAGAGGTTAAAAACGGCGTACAGATGATTCAGTATCAGGTTGTAACCCTTATGACAACCAACGGTCAGGCACCTTTTGTCACCGTATTTATGTACCTTAACGAAGCTAAGAATGAGCAGGAGAAGAAAGACCTTGCCCTCATTATTGAAGAAACCCTCCGTCAGAGATACAGAGGTGTCAAGAATGAAAAGGGTATCTGGATTACACCTGCATTCCCGAAGCTTATCTATGTTTTGGAAGAGGACAACATCCACGAGGATTCAAAATACTACTACTTAACAAAGCTTGCAGCAAAATGTACTGCAAAGAGAATGGTTCCTGACTATATCTCAGAAAAAATGATGCTTAAGCTTAAGATTGACA
>JAFTUL010000007.1 GCA_017466275.1 Clostridia bacterium
ACGACCAAGAGCAACACGCTGACGCTGACCGCCGGAGAGAGCCTTGGGTCTTCTGTCGAGGTATTCCTCGATGCCGAGAATTCTTGCAGCTTCTTCAACTCTTCTCTTGATTTCTTCCTTGGGAAGCTTTCTGAGCTTAAGACCGAATGCCATATTTTCAAATACTGTCATATGAGGATAAAGAGCATAGTTCTGGAAAACCATTGCGATATCTCTATCCTTGGGAGCTACGTCATTCATAAGCTTGTCGCCTATGTAAAGTTCACCTTCGCTGATTTCTTCCAAGCCTGCAATCATTCTGAGGGTTGTGGACTTACCGCAGCCAGAAGGACCAACAAGGATAACGAACTCCTTATCTGCGATATCCAAGCAGAAATCTGTAACAGCTGTAACGCCACCGGAATATCTTTTATAGATGTTTTTCAACTGTAAACTTGCCATTTTCAATGACCTCCTAAAAAAATTACACAATGCATGAATTTACATTGTCTATATTGTAACACATTATTTAGTTTTTTCAAATACCTGCATTTCACAAATTTAGTGATTTTCTTTTGTAAACATTGCACAAGTATTTTGTTTCTTTTTCTGTAAGAGCTCTGTAATCCCCTGTTTCAAGAGCTTCATCAAGGTAAAAATCGCCATATGCAATTCTTTTAAGATAAACAACTTCGTTCCCCACAGCCTTCGCCATACGCTTTATCTGATGAAATTTCCCCTCCGTTATTGTAAGGTTAATTTCATTTTCACTTATTCTTTCTGCTTTTGCAGGTTTTGTAATGCATTCGCCTATGTCCACGCCTGTTTCAAGTGCTTTTATTTCCGCGTCTGTTATTGGTTGTTCCAACCTGAGAAAATAGGTTTTCCCAACATTTTTATTGGGAGAAAGCATATTGTGAGCAAGCTCTCCGTCGTTTGTAAGGAGCAGAAAGCCCTCAGTATCAATATCCAGTCTTCCTACCGGAAAAAGCTGATAACGGCTGTATGAGGGGTCAATCAAATCAAGAACGGTTTTTTGCTTTTTATCCTCGGTTGCGCTGACATATCCCTGAGGTTTATTCAGCATAATGTACACAAATTCCCTGTATGATATTTCCTTTCCGTCAAGGAGAATATTGCTATTTTCTGCAACCTGAAAAGCAATATCTTTGACAATTTTGCTTTCGACTGAAACCCTGCCGTTTTTTATTGCTTTTCTTGATTCGCTTCTTGTCATTGCCGCACCGTCGGACACAAACTTGTCAAGTCTCATGCTCTTCCCCTCCTCACCGCTATTTTATCACATTTTAATTCAAATTTCAATTACTCTTCACTACTTTTTATTGGAATCATTATTCCATTCAGTGTAATACTTGAAATATCACCTCCGATTATCTTTCCGTCAGATACAATGATATTAGCACGGGCATTTTCCGACGGGATAAGATAGGTATAGCGTTTGCACTTTTTTCCTTTGTATAATGCAAGGTCGTAGCCTTTTTCTTTCAATAGATTGTTATAATTTTCCCATACGCTGTTAAACTTTAGGGGGATTTCAAACTCAACCACCTCGTACGGAGTTTCCGAAACATCATCATAGCCCATCTGTTTAACTATTTCCGAAAAAACGGGCTGCGGCTTTTCCTGCGAAATTCTGAATACAAGAATAAATCCTACCGAAATAATAAGAATCAACAAATATTTTTTCATAAAAAAACACCCTTTCGGAATATTTCTATTCCAAAAGGGTATCTCTTATTACTCAGCAGAGAAAGGAAGAAGTGCAATCTGGCGAGCGCGCTTAATAGCAATTGTAAGCTGACGCTGATGCTTTGCACATGTGCCTGTGATTCTTCTGGGAAGAATCTTTGCTCTTTCTGAAACATAACGACGAAGCTTAGCAACGTCCTTGTAATCGATATCAGAAACCTTATCTACACAGAACTGACAAACCTTTTTCTTGGGCTTTCTTGCTCTGAAAGGTCTTTCTGTCTTATCCTTTTCCATCATGGCTAAAACCTCCTTAAATTAGTATATGAGAATGACATCCCATCTACCTTAGAATGGTAAATCATCATCTGTACCCATGGGAGAAATAGGTTCGGGAAGCGAACCAAAGTCACCTGCAGAAGCAAAGTCATCTCCGCTCATAACAGACTGAGAATCTCTCTTGCTTTCAGCAAAATAAACCTGATTTACTACAACATCTGTTGCATAACGCTTCTTACCGTCCTGGTCATCCCAAGAGCGTGTCTGAATACTTCCCTCAAGAGCAACCATACTGCCCTTTTTGAAGTATTTGGAAATAAACTCCGCAGTCTGTCTCCATGCAACGCAGTTAATAAAGTCTGCCTTGCGTTCTTCGCCCGGACGGACAAAGTTACGGTCAACCGCAATTGAAAAACTGCAAGTGCTGATTCCCTGTGGTGTGCTGCGAAGTTCGGGGTCGCGAGTAAATCTGCCCATCAAAATAACCTTGTTAAGCATTTATAGCACCCTCCCTTTCTTACGCTTCCTTGCGGATTGTGATTGTACGCATTACACCGTCGGTGATTCCATAAATTCTCTCAAGTTCCTTGGGGAATTCAGGATTTGATGCGAAGTTCACAAGAACGTAGTAACCTTCTGTCTTGAAGTCGATAGGATAAGCAAGTTTTCTCTTGCCCCATACGTCTACGCTTTCAACTGTTCCGTTATCAGCGATAAGCTTCTGGAACTTTTCGGAAAGAGCATTGATTTTCTCCTCCTCAAGTGCGCAGTCAAGAACAAAAATGGTTTCATACTTGTTGATAATTTCAGCCATTTTCTACACCTCCTTCTGGTCTTTGGCCTCGGCTTTCCCGAAGCAAGGATAGCATTTCATTAAAATGCTATGTTATTATATACTCGTCAAATGGAATTGTCAAGAGATTTTTTGACAAATTATCCCCGCAAATTCAAAAAGGTAGTACGCAAAAGCGTACTACCTCAGTTTGTTCCGATTATGACACGAGAGAAATCAGATAGCTCTTACAACTTTTCCGCTTCTCAGGCAACGGGAGCAAACGTGGATTGTCTTGGGAGAACCGTTAACAACAGCCTTTACAGTTTTGATGTTGGGCTTCCAAGCACGATTGGATCTTCTGTGAGAGTGGCTTACCTTAATACCAAAAGTAACACCCTTACCGCATACATCACATTTAGCCATATCTATTTCCCTCCTTAGGAATACTTCAAAATACTTCATTTCATAATGCGCATAGGTTATTCTAACAGATAAAAAACAAAAATGCAAGCATTTTTTTTATTTTTTTCAAATTTCGTCCCCGAAGAGTACGCTGAATCTTTTTTATCCTTGATTTTTTTGCCATTTATAGTATAATAATTAATATATATTTTATATAAGGAAGTAAGAAAATGAAAAATCTTATTATCATTGACGGAAACAGCATCGTAAACCGTGCATATTACGGGGTAAGACCCCTCTCTACAAAGACGGGAATTCCCACAAATGCCATATTTGGTTTTATGAATATAATGCTTAAATACATTGATGAGTATAAGCCCGACTACCTCTGTGTTGCTTTCGACCTGAAAGCACCTACTTTCCGTCACAAGATGTACGACCAGTACAAGGCACAGCGCAAGGGTATGCCCGACGACCTTGCCGAGCAGATGCCTCACCTTAAAGAGATTCTTTCTGCAATGAATATTCTTCAGCTTTCACTGGAGGGATACGAGGCAGACGATATTATAGGTACTGTCAGCAGGATATGTGATGAGAGCGGGCTTCGCTGTAACATTGTCACGGGTGACAAGGACGACCTTCAGCTTGCAAGCGATAACACCAGCGTGCTTCTTACTACCACAAGAATGGGGCAAACCACCACCGAGGAGCTTGACAACAAGGGTGTTTTTGAAAAATACGGCGTAACTCCCGAGGAATTTATATCAGTTAAGGCACTTATGGGTGATTCCTCTGACAACATCCCCGGAGTAAAGGGTATCGGTGAAAAAACGGCATTTGACCTGCTTTCTTACTTCCATTCACTTGACAATATGTACGAAAATATTGAAGATGACCATATAAAGAAGGCTGCAAGAGAAAAGCTTATTGCAGGAAAAGAGGATGCTTACCTGTGTTTGAAGCTTTGCACAATAGATAAAAATGTTCCCATTGATTTTAAGATTGAGGATGCATTATATAAAGAAGCAGATAATTCTGCTCTCTCCAAAAAATTGGAAGAGTTGGAGCTTCGTAAAATAGCAGAAAGGCTGTGTACCCCCGTAGAGGAAGTTCTTCCCACTGTAGAAACACTCCCTGCCACAACAGAAATTATTGAAAAATGCAAGAACGGGGATTCTTTCTATTTTATAATGGAAGAAAACCTTGTACAGTTTATTTCGGGCGATAAGCCTTATTTTGCCGAGCCGTCACTTTTAAAAGAGATTCTTGAGGATGAAAGCATTTCAAAGTACACCCACGAATACAAAAAAACGAAACACTCATTATCTTCCCTCGGAATAAAGCTTTGCGGTAATTTTTATGACAGTGAAATTGCCGAATATATCATTGACCCCACAAGAAACGAATATAATATAAATGAAATTTTTGCGGCATATTCGCTTCCCTTGTCTGTATCCTCTCTGCCTGCACTTTACAAAAAGCAGACAGAAGAGCTTGAAAAGAGAGGTCAGCTTTCTCTCCTTAATGATATAGAGCTTCCTCTTGAAAATGTTCTGTACGATATGGAAGTTGCAGGATTTAAGATTGACAGAGAAGAGCTTCAGACCTTTGCAAAGATGTTAGGCGAAAGAATATCCGCACTTGAAAGCACCATATACTTTATGGCAGGAGAGGAAATAAATATAAACTCCACCAAACAGCTTGGCAAACTGTTGTTTGAGGATATGGGACTTCCCGTGATAAAAAAGACAAAAACAGGCTATTCCACGGATTCTTCCGTTTTGGAGAAGCTTCGCGGAAAGCACGAAATTATTGATTTAATTATTGAGTACCGTCATCTTGCAAAGCTGAAGTCCACCTATGCAGATGCCTTTCTCCCCCTCCTTGATGCTGAGGGCAGAATACGCTCCACCCTTAAGCAGACTGTTACTGCAACGGGCAGAATAAGCTCTGCTGAGCCGAATCTCCAGAATATTCCTGTGAGGACTGAAATAGGCAGGGAAATCCGTAAAATGTTTGTTGCAAAAGACGGACATCTATTAGTCGGTGCTGACTATTCACAGATTGAGCTACGTGTTCTCGCTCATATGGCAGGCGACAAGGTTATGCGGGATGCCTTCATAAATGATGATGACATCCACACCATAACAGCAACACAGGTTTTCAATGTTCCCGATTTTCTTGTAACAGATGATATGCGTTCCCGTGCAAAGACGGTAAACTTCGGTATAATCTACGGACAGAGCGAATTTTCGCTTGCAGGGGAGCTGAAAATCAGCCGTAAGGAAGCAAAGGAATATATCGACAGCTACTTTGCCCATTACAGCGGGGTTAAGAATTATATGGATTCTACCATCGAAAAGGCAAAGGAAGACGGGTTTGTAACAACGGTGTTTGGCAGAAGAAGATACATTCCCGAGCTTCAGGCAAAGAATTTCAACCTCCGTTCCTTTGGTGAGCGTGCTGCTATGAATGCACCCATTCAGGGGACAGCGGCAGATATTATTAAAATTGCAATGGTTAAGGTATATGATGCACTTAGAGAAAAATGTCCCGAGGCAAAATTAATTTTGCAGGTACACGACGAACTTATCTGTGAAGTGCCTAAAGCACAGGCAGAAACCGTTGCACAAATTTTAAAGGAAGAAATGGAAAATGCAGTTAAGCTTTCCGTACCGCTTCGTGCAGACGTAAAAGTAGGCAGAAGCTGGTTCGAAACAAAGTGAAAGGAAAATTCCTATGAAAATGCTCATTGGTCTTACAGGAAGAACAGGCAGCGGCAAATCAAGTGCCGCGAAAATATTTGAATCTCTTGGAGCCTTTGTAGCTGACTGTGATAAGGTAGCACATGAGGTGCTTCGGGATGAAATAGTCAAGCAGAAATTGTGTGCTTTGTTTTCCTCAGACATTCTTGATAAAAGCGGAGAAATTGACAGAAAGGCACTTGGAAGCATAGTCTTTTCTGATAAAAAGAAGCTTGAACAACTCAATGGTGTTGTTCACGGTGCTATTGTAAAGAAATGCGTTGAGCTTTGCGAAAATTCGGGTAAAGATATATGCCTGATGGACGGCTCTGAATTGGAGTCAAGCGGTGCAGACAAACTGTGCAGACATATTATAGTTATTACTGCAGATGAAGAAACCCGTCTTAGCAGAATTATGACACGAGACAACATTGACAGAGAATCCGCATTAAGTAGAATAAAGGCTCAGAGCGATTACTCGAAAGAGGCAGTTGTTATCGACAACGGCGAAAGCGAGGAAGTGCTTTCAAAAAAAATAGTTTCCCTATATAATCAGTTTTTGGGAGAAATCAATGAGTAAAAAATATTTAAGGCTGTTTTCTGCCATCATATGCATAGCGTTGATTATCTGCATTTCCTTTTCAGTACTGATAAAGTTGTTCCCTACCCCCTACCGGGACACCATAAACACATACTGCAAAAAATATTCTGTGGATAAATGGCTCGTTACTGCACTTATAAAAGCGGAAAGTAATTTTAATGAAGATGCCGTAAGTCACGCAGGAGCAAAGGGGATTATGCAGATAACTGATGAAACATTTTCTTTCTGCAGGGAAAATACAGATATTCAAAACCCCGATATTTTTAGTCCCGATGCAAACATTCATGCAGGCGTGTGGTATCTTTCCTATCTTATAAAAAAATATGACGGTAATACGCAAAATGCACTTGCCGCGTATAATGCAGGAATGGGAAATGTCGACAAATGGCTTAAAGATGCAAGATATTCCCCCGACGGAAAGACCCTGAAAAAAATTCCGTTTTCTGAAACAGTTCGCTATACAGAAAAAATCAACAGATATAAAATTATTTACAGCATCCTTTATTAATATAAGGAGATACAGATGAAAAAAATTCTTTTAATTATTATAGTATGTTTTGCAGTTTTTACATTCTCCTCCTGCATAAATGAAAGCAAAAACGTAACCCGACAGACTTTTGCGTTGGATACTGTTATAAACATCACAACCAATAAAGAGGATTCAGAAAGAATTAATGAAGCTTTCACTCTTTTAAGAGAATACGAAAATGTTTTCAGCAGAACGAAGCCTGAAAGCAAGCTCTCTTTACTTAATAATGGTCAGGGGGAATTAACCGAGGATATTGAAAAGGTGCTTTCTTTCTCCCTTGAAATGTCTCGTTTTACAGATGGGGCATTTGATGTTACGGTTGCACCCCTTGTTGACCTGTGGAATGTAAAAGAAAGGAATACAGCTCCAACAGCAGAAGAAATAGAAATCGCACGCTCCAAGACAGGTTATGAGGATGTTACCCTTTCCCCTTTTTCTTTAGGCGGTAAAACCATTGATACGGGTGCTGTTGCAAAAGGATACATTGCAGACAAAGTTGCAGAGTCATTTAAAGACAAGGGTGTGGAAAGTGCCGTTATCGATTTAGGCGGAAATGTTGTACTGATTGGCGAGTACAAGGTTGGAATAAGAAATCCTTTTAGCCCCGACGAAATTTTTGCAACCATTACCGTAAAAGACAAAAGTGCCGTTACAAGCGGAGCTTACCAACGGTATTTTGAATATGAGGGCAAGCGTTACCACCACATAATTGACCCGAGGACAGGCTATCCGTCGGAAAGCGGAGTTGCATCGGCAACTGTTATATCGCCCTCATCAATGCAGGCAGATGCTCTTTCAACATCCATCTTTATATTAGGTAAAGATTCAATATCTTTATGTGATAACTTCCCTGACACAGAAGCCCTTATAATAATGGAAAACGGAGAAGTTATTACGACGGAAAACTTTGAAGAAAAGTACGAATTAAAAAAATAAATTTTTTGGCAAAAAAAACTTGCATTTTGAAATAATGTATGCTATAATGCATTTTGTTCCATAATGTGTTGGAGGTGAAAATATAATGCCTAACATTAAATCAGCTAAGAAGAGAGTTCTCGTTATCGAGAAGAAGACTCTTGAAAATCGTATGGTTAAATCAGCTATCAAGACAGAGCTTAAGAAGTTTGAAGCAGCTGTTAGCGAAGGAAATAAGGCTTCCGCTCAGGAGCTTTTTGCTGTTTGCGTTAAGAAGCTTGATCAGGCTGCTGCTAAGGGTGTGTACCACAAGAACACAGTTAGCCGTAAGAAGAGCCAGCTTTCCAAGGCACTCGCTGCACTTGCATAATTAGTTTTTCTATGATTGCTTGAATTAGAGTATGTACGTTATGTATATACTCTTTTTTGACTTTATAAAAACGGCATCCGAATTCGGATACCGTTTTGTGTTATTTATTTTTCTCATATATTAGCATCAAGCCCTTAAGAAGCAAGTCCTCATCAACTATTATATCTCTCTTGCAAAGAGGTACAATAACCTTGGCAAGTCCGCCCGTTGCAATCACGGTGCATTTTTCTCCAAGCTCTTCCTCGAAGCGGTCTGCTATCCCCTCTATCGCACCGGCATTTCCGTAGAGAATACCACTTTTGATAGAATCGACTGTATTGCTTCCTATCATTTTCTTCGGTTTTTCAAAGGCAACCTTGGGAAGCTGTGAGGTTCTGCCGATAAGAGCATCGTGAGAAACCGCTACACCAGGAAGAATTGCACCGCCTAAAAATTGCTTTTTCTTATCAATAACAGAAACAGTAGTTGCCGTTCCCATATCAATAATAATCTGTGGGAGGGGGTATTCCTCAATTCCTGCAACGGCATCTACCACAAGGTCACTACCAAGCTGTGCTGGATTATCAATCACAATACTGATTCCCGTTTTAACTCCGGGACCTACTACCATTACCGAAATACCGCAAAGGCTTTCTACCGCATCTCTAACAATATTTGTCACAGACGGTACAACAGAGGATATTATGGCACCCTCCACCTTTTTGTAGTCAATGTCATACATATCAAAGGCAGTCTTAAAAAGCACAGAATATTCAAGCTTTGTCGCACGGTGAGCCGTGGAAAGACGTTCTCTGAAAAGAATATCCTTTCCGTCAATCAAGCCTGCCACTATGTTTGTGTTACCTATATCTATTACTAAAATCATTTCTTGGAAACCACCTTAATGATATGGGATATTGCAGGGGCAAAAATGATGTTTACTGCCATTTCAAAAACGAAATTTATCCCAACTAAACCAAATATCATAAATTCCCCTAAATTCACACCGCCACCTGCAAGATGTTCTACTGCATCCATCAGGAATACAAGACATCCAAGCAAAAATACTCCCGTATTAATGATGGGACAAATTACAGCAGCTGCAATTGCTCCTATGTATGAAGCAGTTTTAGTATTTTTTGAAAAAAGCTTTACTGTCATTTCGTACACAAGCCCTGCAGCAAAACCGCACGCAGCACCTTTCACCAAAACGGTAGCAACCGTACCGAATGCGTTAAACTGCATAAATAATGTTGCATCACCGCTTGCAAGAACGGCTATACCGAATACAAATCCAAGCCACGAGCCAATTCCCTTACCACAGGTTACTGCACCGATTACAATCGGAATCAGTACCAAGGAAATTGAGAATGTGCCGAATCTGATTGATGCCCCCATAAACTGCAGTACAAATACCAATGCAGTCAATAGAGCACCGACAACCATAGTACGGGTTGTCATCTTTTTTGTGTTTACCATATTAAATTCCTCCTTGTTATTATTCTCCTCTGATGGAGATACAATACGCCATTATAATACTACTATTTTCTCTGTTTGTAAAGTTTTTTCTTTAAAACAATATTTTAGGTATTTACAAGTGGGGCTTTAAGGTATATAATGGCTTAGGTTTGGAGGTTTTTTCTATGTTAACCATTTTCAATCAGGTTTTTATTCTTTTCGCCTTTGCTGCAGCAGGTTTTATTGTTGCGAAAAGCGGCAAAATAAAAACGGAGCATACACCGCTTCTGTCAGGACTTTTGGTGTATGTTATAGCACCGTTATATGTATTCGAAACATTTTCAAAAAACTTTACCCTTAAATACATATCAGGTAATTATGAAATTATTCTCTGGTCATTGGGAATCGTGCTTTTTCTGGGTACTGTAATGGCTTTTATGTCAAAGCTTTTTGACAAAAGGAAGTACGAACGCGATGTATATGAATATTCACTTGTTGTACCAAACAGCGGATATATGGGCTACCCTATGGCTGAAGCAGTTCTTGGCAGTGCGGGACTACTTAATACTATGATATTCTGTCTTCCCTTGTCGATTTACATTTACACCATTGGATACAGCAAGCTTACAAAAAGCGGGCTTTCATTCAGAAAGATTTTTAATCCTTCAATGATTGCTATGCTTTTGGGTGCGTTTGCAGGTCTCTTTGAAATTCCCATACCGTCGGTAGCATATAGTATTATGAGCAAGGCAGGTGCCTGTATGGGACCTATCAGTATGCTTCTTGCGGGAATAGTCGTTTCTGAATTTAATTTCAAGGAGCTTCTTTCCGAGAAAAAGATTTACATAGTAACAGCTCTTCGCCTTTTCATAATCCCTGTACTTATAGGGATTATAACTGCACCGTTCAGCAAAACAGTTATGGAAGTTGCAGTCCTCATTTATGCAATGCCCTGCGGACTCAACACAATTGTTTTTCCCCGTCTTGTAGATGAGGACTGCCGCTTGGGAGCAGGATTTGCACTTCTTTCAAACATATTGGCGTGTCTTTCAATTCCGATTGTTCTTAGTCTTTTTAGTATAGGTGGTTAATATATTTTTAAATAACACTTGATTTTCAAAAGAATATCGTATATAATTAACCAAAAGTGAATAATAAATTATACAGGGGAGCTCGGTGTGCCGGGCTGAGAGGAAGTAATCAAACTTCGACCCTTCACCAACAATGTTGGTACACCTGTTGCGGATAATGCCGCCGTAGGAAGTCATAGTTTGCTTTTAACGGAGATAGTCCTTTTATCAGGGACTGTCTCTTTTTTATTTCACGAAAGGAGGTTAAACCAAACGCTCACGGGGGAGCGCCCGGGAGATGTAGGTTAGTCATTGACTATAGCGAGGGAACCCGTGTTTCGGGGTGAGAGTAGGAAATTAATCCTTTACCGAAAATACAATTTGAGAAGAGGAAACAAAATGAAAAATCAAAAGAAACTTATCAAATTAACGGTACTCTCTATGCTTATAGCCTTGGGTGTCGTTATCTCACCGCTATTAAGATTTGAGGGGATGTGTCCTATGGCACACTTTATCAATATAGTGTGTGCTGTCCTTTTAGGTCCGTGGTACTCGCTTTTATGTGCCACAACAATCGGCATTATCAGAATGGTTATTATGTCCATACCTCCCCTTGCACTTACAGGTGCTGTGTTCGGTGCGTTATTGTCGGGTATATTTTATAAAGTTTCAAAAGGCAAGCTCATCTTTGCCGTACTTGGTGAAATTATCGGCACAGGTATAATCGGTGCTGTCCTCTCCTATCCCGTAATGACATTTCTGTGGGGAAAGGACGGACTCAGCTGGCTGTTTTATGTACCGTCATTTATCTGCGGAACGCTAATTGGCGGAAGCATCGCTTTTGTATTTTTGAAAAAGCTCTCTGCAGCAGGTCTTTTAAAAAGGTTTCAGGAAATGCTTGGTTCCCCTGTTTACGAAGAAAAAAACAGTATTATTGCAAACGCCTTATACATTGTCGCCTTTGGAGTGATTTGCTTTCTTGTAATTGAAATTCTTACAGGGATATTTAAAATAACAGGAGTATTCTGGGATTATCTTTCCGTATTTTCCCTTGCGTCATTTATTGTAACGGGAATTATTTATTATATTTTAAGGAAGGTGAAAGAGTGACTTTTAAAGAGTTGCAAAACAAAATTAAAAAAGAAAAACCGCTTATTCACGCAATAACAAACCCTATATCCATAAACCAATGTGCCAACACTGCTATTTCTATGGGTGCTATGCCAATTATGGCAGAGCACCCTAATGAAGTGGAGGAAATCACCCGAACTGCAAGGGCACTTCTTCTAAACCTCGGTAACATAACAGAGGTGAGAATGCAATCAATAAAACTGTCATCAAAAGTTGCAGTCAAGGAAAACATTCCGATTATTATTGATGCCGTGGGAGTGGCATGCTCCACACTAAGATACAATTTTCTATCTGAAATGCTAAAAGACATCAGTCCCACGCTGATAAAGGGAAACTATTCTGAAATATATGCACTTGATAACACCACATACCGTTCTAACGGTGTAAATGCGGAGTCTGATTTACGTATTGAAAAAGTAGGGAAAAGTGCTGTAAATCTTGCAAAGAAGTATCATTGTCTTATCCTCGCTACTGGAGAAGCCGACATTATAACCGATGGCAAAAGGAT
>JAFTUL010000008.1 GCA_017466275.1 Clostridia bacterium
AAATATATTTTCAAAAAAGCAACGGCTATTAAGTACCGCTTAATAGCCGTTGCTTTTCATAATTAGTTATATAGATTTATTCAAAAAAGCTTTTATATATTCAATCTGTACTTCAATTGATGCAACTGATGTGCCACCTGCGGAAATACGCTTTTCGGCACAATTTTTAAGGTCGATTTCAGCATATAAGTCTTCCTCGAAAAGGTTATCAAATTCCTTGTATTCGGGAAGAGTAAGCGTTTCAAGTGTTTTGCCCTCGGCAACACATTTGCCTACAATCTGACCAACTGTCTTATACGCACTGCGGAAAGGCTGACCTTTTTTTACAAGATAGTCTGCAAGGTCTGTTGCATTTATGAAGCCCTCACCTGCAGCGGCATACATCTTGTCTTTTCTTACGGACATTGTTTCAATCATAGGAGCAAATACGCTGAGGCATTTTTTAACGGTCTCGCTACTGTCAAATATTGCTTCCTTATCCTCCTGCATATCCTTATTGTATGCAAGTGGAATACCCTTTAAGATTGTCAGCATTGCCATAAGGTCACCGTACACTATGCCGGTTTTCCTGCGGACAAGCTCTGCCATATCGGGGTTTTTCTTCTGGGGCATAATTGATGAACCCGTTGTGTAAGAATCGTCAAGCTCAACGAATTTGAATTCCCAGGATGACCACAAAATTACTTCCTCTGCAAAACGGGAAAGGTGTGTCATAATAAGAGCAAATGCACTCATAAGCTCCACGCAGAAATCACGGTCGGAAACGCCATCAATACTGTTTAATGTAATTCCGTCAAAACCGAGAAGCTTCGCTGTCATTTCGCGGTCGGTTTCGTAGGTTGTACCTGCCAACGCACAAGAGCCGAGGGGGGAGAAGTTCATTCTTTTTACGGCATCCTCAATTCTGCCCATATCACGAATAAACATCATTGCATAGGCACAAAGGTGATGTGCAAACATAATCGGTTGCGCACGCTGAAGGTGTGTATAACCGGGGAGAATTGTTTCCTTGTTTGCCTCTGCCTGCACTAAAATAGCACCTAAAAGCTTTTTTATAAGTGCAATGATTTCCTGTGCTTCATCACGCATAAAAAGGCGGATATCGAGAGCAACCTGGTCATTACGGCTGCGTGCTGTGTGTAATCTTTTACCCACGTCACTGATTCTTTTGGTAAGCTCTGGTTCAACAAACATATGAATATCTTCCGCATCAAAATCGAACGCAAGTTTTCCGTCGTTAAGGTCGGAAAGAATTTCTTTAAGTCCCTTTATAATTGTATCACAGTCACTCTGTGAAATTATGTTGCACGCTGCCAGCATTGTTGCATGTGCAATAGAGCCTTCAATATCCTGCTTATACATTTTGCAGTCAAAATGTATGGAAGAGTTAAAATCGTCAGCTTCTTTATCGAGGGCTTTGGAGAAACGCCCTGCCCACATCTTATCCATTAAAACACCTACTTTAAAGTATTAGGCTGGTGACAGTGTCACCAGCCACAAATTTTAGTTTAGAATTATTTATTCTTGTTCTGAGCGTCAACCATAGCCTGCACTGCAATGGGAAGACCGTAAAGGTTGATAAAGCCTTCAGAATCCTTCTGGTTATAGTCGCTTTCGCCGAATGTTGCAATTTCTTCAGAGTAAAGAGAGTAATCGCTCCATACACCTGCGTTAATCATATTACCCTTGTAGAGCTTAAGTCTTACCTTACCGGTAACCTTTTCCTGAGTTTTGTCAACGAATGCACTGAGAGCCTCACGAAGAGGTGTAAACCACTGACCGTTGTAAACAAGCTCTGCAAAGGTGATGGAAAGCTTCTGCTTTTCGTGGAGAGTCATCTTGTCAAGGCAGATTGATTCGAGAACGCTGTGTGCCTTGTAAAGGATTGCACCACCGGGAGTTTCGTAAACACCACGGCACTTCATACCTACAAGACGGTTTTCAACGATGTCAAGAAGACCGATACCGTTCTTTCCACCAACTTCATTGAGGGCAAGGATAATTTCCTTTGCACTCATTTTTTTGTCGTTGAAAGCTACGGGAACACCCTGCTCAAAGTCAAGTGTGATATATGTGGGTTCATCGGGAGCCATAATGGGAGATACGCCCATTTCAAGGAAACCGGGCTTCTCATACTGCGGCTCATTACCTGTATCCTCGAGGTCAAGACCCTCGTGAGAAAGGTGCCAGAGGTTCTTATCCTTGGAATAGTTTGTTTCACGGTTAATCTTAAGAGGAACAGTGTGTGCTTCTGCATATTCGATTTCCTCTTCACGGGACTTGATATCCCAGATTCTCCAGGGTGCGATAATGGGCATCTTGGGAGCAAAGTGCTTGATAGCAAGCTCAAAACGAACCTGGTCATTACCCTTACCTGTACAGCCGTGGCAGATTGCATCTGCACCCTCTTTAAGAGCTATTTCAACAAGACCTTTTGCAATGCAGGGACGTGCATGGCTTGTGCCGAGAAGATATTCCTCGTATACTGCACCTGCCTTCATTGTGGGGATGATGTATTCATCTACATACTCTTCTGTAAGGTCAAGTACATAAAGCTTGGAAGCACCTGTCTTTAATGCCTTTTCTTCAAGACCGTCAAGTTCGTCATTCTGTCCTACATTACCTGCAACTGCGATAACTTCACAGTTGTTGTAGTTTTCCTTAAGCCACGGAATAATAATTGATGTGTCAAGTCCGCCGGAATAGGCGAGAACTACTTTTTTAATATCTTTTTTATCCATTTTAATAATCTCCTTTTTTTAGCCGAAACAACCAATACTGAATGCGCCTTAAACGGCGAAATTTTGGCAGTTTTCGGCTTGTCGTCTTTATAATGCACAAAGCATTATTGCATCCTCCGTACCAAAAACTGCAAAAAATTTCGCTCGTTTAAGGTCGAAGAATTTTACAATAGCAGATTTTTGTCTGTGCAAGGCAAAAACGGAGCAAATATTCGTTATATTTGCGAGTATTTTAACACAGCAGAGGCGGAAATCTGCATTATAAAATCGCATTTAGTGTTGGTTGCTTCGGCTATCAATCTTTCATTGAAAACAGTATAACACTAAATGTATAATTATGCAAGTCTTTTTGCATAAAAATTCATAAATTTTTGAATATTCGTGCATAAATTATAATTTTATGCACGAATATTCATTTTTTTAATACTCGTAGATACCTTCAAATACCTTTTCAGCATCACCGGTTAAGAATACGCCCTCGTCGGTATAACGAACGATAAGCTCGCCGCCCTCAACCCTTACGGAAATGTCGGTATCCTTTTCACAGTATCCGTTTTCAACTGCCGCAATAGCTGCTGCACAGGCACCAGTACCGCACGCAGGTGTTTCACCGTTACCGCGTTCCCATACTCTCATTCTGATTGTACGCTTGTCAATAATCTTTACAAACTCTGTATTAATACGCTCGGGGAAGATAGGTGCGTTTTCAAAACGGGGACCGATTGTGGGAACATCAATGTTGTATACGTTGTCACAGATAACAACACAATGGGGATTACCGATTGAAAGACAGGTAATGTCGTACTTCTTACCACCGATTGTAACGGTTTCGTTTATAATCTTGTCACCGGGCATATCCACGGGGATAGCCGCAGGTGAAAATTCTGCATCGCCCATCTGAACTGTTACACTTGTAACCTTTCTGTCGAAGAGGTGGAGAGTCAGCTTTCTGACACCGCTTGCAGTTTCAACTGTGATATGACGGTGCGATACATACCCATTATCCCAGAGGTACTTACCTACACAGCGGATAGCGTTACCTGCCATTCTGCCCTCACTACCGTCGGTGTTGAATATACGCATCTTGGCATCTGCAACCTCAGACTTTTCAATAAGAACAAGTCCGTCTGCGCCGATACCTCTGCGACGGTCACTAAACACAATTGCAAGTGCTTCGGGGAATTTGATGCTTCCGTCAAAGTTATTGATGAATATATAGTCGTCGCCTGTACCTTCCATCTTGATGAAAGGAATGTTAAGCTTCTCTGTACGGAGCTTTGCAATGTCTGTAAGCTCTGTATTGTACTGGTTGAAACGGCTTAAGAGAATGTCAGCCAATGCATGTGCAGTATCAAGAGAGGTAAGACACGCAATGCTGAGCTGAAGTGCCCTGCGGTGAAGTCTTATAAACTTCTCAATTTCCTTGGGACGGCCGGAGTTGGTATGGATTATATAACCAATCTTTTCGCTTTCAAGGAGTGAGTAAATCTTTTCACCCTCAACAGTTTCAACTGGAATACCGAGAGAATCAATGATAAGTGCATTCTTTTCATCGGCATAGATTTCAAGTCCTGCATCAGAAAGCTTCTTTGCAAGCTCGATAAGGTCATACTTATCCTTGGAATCAACGCTGATATATACTCCGCCACGGCTTTCAAGGTTGAAGCCTGCGGAAATGAGTCCCTTGAAGAGTGCTTCATTAAGAGTCTTACCAATACCTAAAACTTCACCTGTGGACTTCATTTCAGGTCCTAAGATGGAGTTGATGCCTGAAAGCTTCTCAAATGAGAACACGGGAACTTTAACGGCATAGTAGGGGGGCATCTTGTAAAGTCCGCTTCCATATCCGAGGGAAAGGAGAGGTGCTCCCTGCATAACCTGTGTTGCAAGGTCAATCATAGGAATGCCTGTTACTTTACTGATATAAGGAACTGTTCTTGACGCTCTGGGGTTAACTTCAATAACATAAAGTTCGTTGTCATATACAACATACTGAATATTGATAAGTCCCTGTGTCTTAAGGGAAAGTGCCAGCTTTGTTGAGCAGTCAACAATCTTGTCAAGCATCTTGTCAGTTATATTGAAGGGAGGATATACAGCAATGGAGTCACCGCTGTGTACACCTGCACGCTCAACGTGTTCCATAATACCTGGGATAAGAACATCCTTACCGTCACTTATAATATCAACTTCAAGCTCTTTACCCATCATATATTTATCAACGAGAACGGGGTTCTCAATCTTCTGTGAAAGGATGATGTCCATATACTGGATAACATCCTCTTCCTTGTAAGCAATTGTCATATTCTGACCGCCGATTACATAGGAGGGACGGAGAAGTACGGGGTAGCCGAGCTTTTCAGCAGCTTCGAGGGCTTCTTCCTTAGCCATTACGGAAAGACCGCTGGGACGCTTGATATCAAACTTTTCAAGGAGTGCATCGAACTGTTCGCGGTCCTCCGCCATATCGATACTCTTTGCAGAAGTACCAAGAATCTTGATTCCGCTTTCGTCAAGGAATTTAACAAGCTTGATAGCTGTCTGTCCGCCGAATGCAACAACTACGCCCTCAGGCTTTTCAACCTCAATAACATTCATTACATCCTCGGGAGTGAGAGGCTCGAAATAAAGCCTGTCCGCTGTGTCAAAGTCAGTAGAAACTGTTTCGGGGTTGTTATTAATGATAATAACCTCATACCCCATTTCCTTAAGTGCCCATACACAATGAACGGAGGAGTAGTCGAATTCGATACCCTGACCGATTCTTATAGGACCGGAGCCGAGAACGATAACCTTTTTATTATCAGTAGAAACTGCTCTTGCTTCACAGTCTTCGTCATATGTTGAGTAGAAATAAGGCGTCTTTGCCTTGAATTCGCCACCGCAGGTGTCAACCATCTTGTAAACACAGTTCTTGTGTGCAGGGCATTTGCAACCGCTGATTTCCTCAAGGGCTTTGTCTGTAAAGCCAAGCTTTTTACCCTTTTCGTAAAGCTCGGGAGTAAGGTTTCCGCGGATGCTCTTTTCGAAGTCTACAATATTTTTAATCTTGGAAAGGAACCACTTGTCAATTCTTGTGATTTCGTTGATTCTGTCAATTGTAATTCCTCTAACCAACGCTTCGTAAACAGTGAAAATTCTAAGGTCGTCAAGGTCATAAAGCTTCTTTTCAATATCTTCAATAGCCTGAACTTCCTTGTGCTGGAGAGTTTCTGTCTTAAGCTCTGCACCTCTTACAGCCTTCATAAGAGCTGATTCAAAGGAGTTACCGATAGACATAACCTCACCGGTAGCCTTCATCTGTGTGCCGAGCTTTCTGTCAGCATACACAAACTTGTCAAAGGGCCACTTGGGGAACTTAACTACCATATAGTCAACTGCAGGCTCGAAGCAAGCGTATGTTACGCCGGTAACATCATTTTTGATTTCATCAAGTGTGTAGCCCAGTGCAATCTTTGTAGTAACCTTTGCAATGGGGTAACCAGTTGCCTTACTTGCAAGGGCGGAAGAACGAGATACACGGGGGTTAACCTCGATTACCGCATATTCAAAGCTGTCGGGATTAAGAGCAAACTGACAGTTACAGCCACCTTCAATCTTAAGCTCTGTGATAATATCAAGTGCCGCTTTTCTGAGCATTGAATATTCTTTATCGGAAAGAGTTGCCGCAGGAGCAACAACTATACTGTCGCCTGTGTGAATACCAACGGGGTCAACATTTTCCATACTGCAGATGGTGATTGCATTGCCTGCATGGTCGCGCATAACCTCGAACTCTACTTCTTTCCAGCCGTAGATGTACTTTTCAATAAGTACCTGCGTAATGGGGGAAAGAGTAAGACCGTTGTTTGCAATCTTTGCAAGAGTATCGGCATCGTATGCAACACCGCCGCCTGCACCACCGAGGGTGAATGCGGGACGAACTATTACGGGGTAGCCGATTTTCTCTGCAATGCTGAGACATTCATCAACTGTTGTAGCAATGTCGGACGGAATACAACCCTGACCGATTTTGAGCATTGTTTCCTTGAAAAGCTCACGGTCCTCTGCACGGTCAATAGCCTCAGCATTTGTACCGATAAGCTTAACGCCCATTTTGTCAAGGTAGCCTTCCTTGTCAAGCTGCATTGCAATTGTAAGACCTGTCTGTCCACCAAGGGATGCAAGGAGACTGTCGGGTCTTTCCTTTTCAATGATTCTCTTTATTGTATCTGCTGTAAGAGGCTCAAGATAGATTTCATCTGCAAGAGCCTTATCTGTCATAATTGTAGCAGGGTTGGAGTTTACAAGAACGATATTAACTCCCTCATCACGGAGGACACGGCAAGCCTGAGCGCCTGCGTAGTCAAATTCGGCAGCCTGTCCGATAACGATAGGGCCTGAACCGATAACGAGTACCTTTTTGATGTCTTTATTTTTAGGCATTCTTGCTTCCTCCAATCATTTCAAAAAATTTGTTGTACAGAAAGTTTGTTTCGTTGGGTCCGTCACCGGCAATGGGATGGAACTGAATTGAAACTGCATTCTTTCCGTTATATTCAATACCCTCACAGCTCTTGTCGTTAAGGTTTTCATAAGTAACTGTTGCACATTCAGGAAGTGTATCAGTTACAACTGTATAGCTGTGATTCTGGCTTGTTATATAAACACGACCTGTTTCTATCTCTCTAACGGGCTGGTTTGCACCTCTGTGTCCGTAGGTAAGCTTTTCAACCTTTGCACCGTTTGCCATTGCAAGGAGCTGGTGACCAAGGCCTGTTGCGAAGATGGGCTTTTTACCGAAAACTTCCTTAATAACATTTATAGCATCTATCATATCCTCAGGATTTCCGGGACCGTCGGAAAGGTAAACCGCATCATAGGATAAAAGCTCGTCCGCTTTTGTGTTATAGGGGAGAACAGTAACTGTTGCACCTTTGTCAGCAAGTGTCTTAACGGCTGACTTGGTAGTACCGAAGTCAAGGAGAGCAATTTTTGCATCTCCGTCACCAACTGTGTACTTTTCCTTGGTGCTGACAATTGAAACTGCATCCTTTGTATCAAAGGCGGTAAGATTTGCACCGTTAGGCTCTTTTGTGGTGATGCGGGCGGTCATTGTACCCTCTTCACGGATAATCTTGGTGATTTCTCTCGTGTCGATTCCGCATATACCCATAATGCCCTGTTCTTTAAGGAAATTATCTAAAGTTCCCTCACAGCGGAAGTTTGAGGGCATATCACAGATTTCACGAACAATATATCCCTTTAAATGCACCTTTTCACTTTCCATATCGGAGTAAATCATACCGTAGTTACCGATAAGGGGATATGTCTGAACAAGAATCTGTCCGTAGTAGCAAGGGTCTGTAAGAGCTTCAATATAGCTTCCCATAGATGTGGAAAAGACGATTTCGCCGGTTTCCTCTGTTACTGCACCGAAGCTTTCACCACAGAAAACTTTTCCGTTTTCCAGAATCAAATATGCTTTCATATAACCATGCCTTTCTGAATTTTAGTATAATAATTGGCTTACGCCATAAGTTTAACCATAACTGCCTTTTGTGCGTGGAGTCTGTTTTCAGCTTCTTCAAAAATTTCGTCTGCGTGCTGTTCGATTATCTCAGCGGTGATCTCCTCACCACGGTGTGCGGGAAGACAATGAAGAACCATTGCACCGTCATTTGCAACCTGCATAAGCTCAGAATTAATCTGATAATCCTTGAAGATTTTTGCTCTTTCCTGAAATTCTTCTTCCTGCCCCATAGATGCCCATACATCTGTATAAAGAACATCTGCAGCGGAAGCAGCTTCCTTAATATCGGAAGTACAGGTGAATTTTCCAGTTTCATATGCCCACTTCATAATGTCGGCATCAGGCTCATACCCCTTGGGACAGGCGATGGAAACTTCCATACCCATCTTGATACCGCCGACGATAAGGGAGTTTGCCATATTGTTACCGTCACCCACGAAACACATCTTGAGTCCCTCAAGCTTGCCTTTCTTTTCACGTATTGTCATAAGGTCAGCAAGCACCTGACAGGGATGACAGTAGTCTGTAAGACCGTTTATAATCGGAATGTTACCGAATGCTGCCAAATCCTCAACCTCTTTCTGTTCAAAAGTACGAATCATAATACCGTCAAGAAATCTGGAAAGAACACGTGCTGTATCCTGAATAACCTCACCACGGCCTATCTGCAGGTCGCGTGGGCTTAAGAAAAGCGCTGTACCGCCAAGGTCAAATATACCAACTTCAAAAGATACTCTTGTTCTTGTGGAAGACTTCTGGAAAATCATACCGAGAGTCTTACCTTTCAAAAGGTGATGCTCGATACCGTTTTTCTTTTCATACTTCAGCTTATCCGCAAGGTCAAGAATTTCTACAATCTCTTCCTTGGTAAGGTCACCGAGTTTTAATAAGTGTTTCATAATTTACATGCCTCCTTGATTATGTCAAGAGCTTTTATAAGCTCATTGGTTTCTATGTTAAGCGGGGGAAGAAGTCTTACCTTATCCTTTGCAGTAAGTACCAACACACCCTTATCTATGCAGTAGTTTACAACTTCCTTTGCTTCCTTGGTTGTTTTAATTCCCATCATCAGTCCAAGACCGGAGATGCTTTCAATACCCTCTGCCCCCGAAAGTGTTTCACGGATAAGGTTAGCTTTTTTAGTAACCTCCTCCAAGAATTCATCGGTAAGTCTTGACAGAACATTTACCGCACCGCTGCAGCAAACGGGGTTTCCGCCGAAGGTGGAGCCGTTAAGTCCGGGTTCAAAAATATCCTTTACCTTTTCACCGAGCATTGTTGCACCGAGGGGAAGACCGCCTGCAAGTCCCTTTGCAGTTGAAACAACATCAGGCTTGATACCGTAGTGCATATATGCGTAAAGCTTACCCGTTCTGCCGTTTCCTGTCTGTACCTCGTCAATAATCAGTACAAGGTCGTTTTCCTTGCAGAGTCTGGCTGCTTCTTCAATAAATTCTTTATCAAGAGCGTTAACGCCGCCCTCACCCTGAACAATTTCAATCATTATACCGCAGCACTTGTTGTTTTTGACTGCTTCATTAAGCGAGTTGATGTCATTGGGTGTTGCGTGCACAAAGCCCTCTGTAAGTGGAAGAAATTCCTTGTGGAAGTTTTCCTGTCCCGTTGCAGCAAGTGTTGTATGTGTTCTTCCGTGGAAGCTTTTTTCAAGAGTTACTATTGTATAGTAATCAGCACCTTTGTTGAGTGCACCGTACCTTCGTGCAACCTTTATGGCACATTCGTTTGCTTCTGCGCCGGAGTTGGAGAAGAATACATTCTTCATCCCCGTCCTTTCGCAGATCATCTGGGCAAGGTCAGCACAAGGTGATGTGTAGTAGAGGTTGGAGGTATGGGCAAATTTGTCAAGCTGTGCCTTTACTGCATCCACCCACTCGCTGTCACACGCACCGAATGTATTTACGGCAATACCGCTTCCTAAATCGATATATTCCTTACCGTCGCTGCCCTTAAGGATTGCTCCCTTTCCTCCGACAATTTCCACGGGGAAACGGCCATAGGTAGGTGCGACAAACTTACTGTCTTTTTCAAATGTGTTCATAGTCAGACTCCTTTTATATCCCAAATTACGGTGCGTACATAAAGTACTGCACCGTAAAAATAAGTTTACTCTCCCTTGACAAACATAGTACCGATACCTTCGTTGGTCAAGGTTTCGATAAGTATGGAATGGGGGATTCTGCCGTCAATTATAAATACTTTTCTCACACCGCTGTTGATTGCATCAATACAGCACTCAACCTTGGGAATCATACCGCCGGAGATAACACCCTCCTCAACAAGCTTGGGTGCTTCATTCACAACGATTTTGGAAATAAGAGTAGAGGGGTCATCCTTATCACGAAGAATACCCTCAATATCAGTCATGGAAATAAGACTTTCAGCACCTAAAATTCCTGCAATTTTGGATGCTGCTGTATCAGCGTTGATATTATAAACATTGCCCTCTTTGTCACAGCCCACTGTGGAAATTACGGGAATATAACCCTTTTCCAATACATCTGTAATAGGCTCTACATTAACATTGGTAATTTCACCAACGAAGCCCAGTTCGGGATTGAGAACTTCTGCCTCAATCATATGACCGTCAATACCGCAAAGGCCGACAGCCTTACCACCTTTGTGATGAAGAAGGTTTACAAGATTCTTGTTAACCTTACCTGCAAGTACCATTTGTACAATGTCAACTGTTTCTTTATCAGTAACACGCAGACCGTTTACAAACTGGGATTCCTTGCCGACAGCCTTGAGCATCTGAGTGATTTCGGGACCGCCACCGTGAACGAGGACTACTTTAATACCGATAAGGGAAAGAAGAACAATATCCCCCATAACGGCATCCTTAAGCTCGTCATTAATCATTGCATTACCGCCGTACTTAACAACGATAATTTTATCTGTATATTTCTGTATGTAAGGAAGTGCCTGTGTAAGGACTTCTGCGCGCTGTGCGTTTGTCATTGTTCTTTCCTCCAAAACTTTTCTTCGTTACAGTATCATGTGCGGTAGTCACCGTTGATTTTTACATAATCGTAAGTCAGGTCGCATCCCCAGGCAGTGGCAGATACATCACCGTCGTTAAGGTTTATTATAATATTAATTTCCTTTTCAAGCAATATTTTCTTTGCAATTTCTTCAGAAAAATCTACACCTGCACCGTTTTTGCAAACTGCAATTGTTCCCTCTTTAGAACTGAAAGATACGTCGATTTTGTTAACATCCACATCTGCACCACTGTAACCGATTGCACAAAGCACTCTGCCCCAGTTTGCATCTGCACCGAACATAGCCGCTTTAAGCAGGGAAGAGCAGATAACGGATTTTGCAACTGTTTTTGCACATTTTTCATCCTTTGCACCGCTTACCGCACACTCAAGAAGCTTTGTTGCACCCTCGCCATCACCTGCAATCATCTTGCACAGATGGATTGTAACTGTGTTAAGAGCCTTTGCAAAAATTTCAAAATCCTCGCCCTCAGACTCAATCATAGTATTTCCTGCAAGGCCGTTTGCCATAACACTGACCATATCATTTGTGGAGGTATCACCGTCAATGCTAATCATATTGAAAGTGTTCTTTATATCTGTTGAAAGTGCTTTCTGAAGCATTTCGGGAGAAATTGCGGCATCTGTTGTAATGAACACAAGCATTGTTGCCATATTGGGATGAATCATACCGCTGCCTTTAGCAATACCTGCAATCTTACACTCCTTACCGCCAAGGGTAAAGCTTACTGCAATTTCCTTTTTTACAAGGTCTGTTGTGAGGATTGCTTCGGAAGCATAATCTGCGTGCTCGCTGTCTTTGCCTAGACCTGCTGCAAGCTCTTTCATTCCGTTTGCAATCGGTTCAAGGTCAAGAGGCTGACCTATAACACCGGTAGATGCTACGATAACATCCTCAGCCTTGACATCTGTATGTTCCGAAACAAGCTTGCACATTGCTTCTGCAATTTCTATTCCGTTTGCGTTACAGGTGTTTGCATTACCGCTGTTGCAGATAACTGCCTGTGCGTAACCGTTTGCAATGTTGTTTTTTGTAACTGTAAGGGGAGCACCCTTAACGAGATTCGTTGTATATGTAGCAGCCGCAGCAGCGGGAACATCACTTACGATAAGTGCAATGTCACGCTTTGTACGGTTTTTACGGATTCCGCAGTGAATACCGTTTGCAGAAAACCCTTTCGGAGCACATACGCCACCATCTATTATTTTAAACATCTGTATCATTCCTTTCATATATCGAGCATTGCAGAGGGTTTTTCACCCATTACAATGTTCATACATTCAAGTGCCGCACCGGAGGCACCCTTACCGAGATTGTCATATCTTGCAATGAGGAGGATTCTCTCATCATTACCGGAAACGGTTATCTGCATTGAATCCTTGAAAGAAAGTGCATTTGCACGTATAAGTCCGCTTTCATCAATGCTTTCAAGATAAGTAACAATTTCGCCTGTATATTTTTCTTTGTATGCCTTTTTAATATCTTCTACGGTAAATCCGTCGTTAAGCTGGCTTTTGAAAATCGGTACGGTTACTGCCATACCACTGTAAAAATCCGATACAATGGGGCAGAATATGGGGGCATTTGTAAGCCCTGTCACCTTGCCCATTTCGGGAAGATGCTTGTGGGTCTGACCAAGTGCATACTGACGGGGAGCATCGAAAAGCTTATTTCTTTCTTCATCCTCATATTCTGCAATCATTTTCTTACCACCGCCGCTGTAACCTGTAATGCTGTGGCAGGTGAGAAGAGTGTCTTTGTCAATAATCCCATTTTCAATGAGGGGGTATACAAGAGCAATGAATCCGCTTGCGTGACAGCCTGGCACTGCAATTCTTTTTGCAGAAGCTACCTTTTCAAAATGCTCCTTTGAAAGCTCGGGAAAACCGTATGCCCAGTTATCATTTGTTCTGTGTGCCGTGGAGGTGTCAAGAACAACTACGTTTTCATTTTCAATCATATTTACTGCTTCTATTGCCGCCGCGTCGGAAGACAAAGGAACGCAATGTCGCAGGAATTAAGTGCTTTCTTTCTTGCATCGTTATCCTTGCGAAGCTCCTCGGGAAGCTTTATAAGTTCTATATCATTTCTTTTGGAAAGCCTTTCGACTATCCTCAGACCCGTAGTGCCGGCACTGCCGTCAATAAATACCTTTTTCATAACAAAATCGCTCCAATACAATATCACGTTTTGTATATTCTAACTCATAATGCATAAATATGCAAGCTTTTTGCATAAAAATTCTTAAAAATTTTATAAAACGCCAAAAATAGCTTGAAAAAGCAGATGTAATTTGTGCATAAATATAAAAAATGGAAATATCTCCGCAACAAATCAATTTATTATAGCATATAATAGGTAATTAGTAAAGAAAAAATTTGACAAATAGTAGCAATTATCGGCTATTAATTTTGTTGACTTTTCACCTCTTTATGGTATAATTAGTCATTGAAGAGACGTATAATAAAGTATGTTCTCAGTAGTACTGAATACAGCGGTAAAGGATATGAAGCAATGTACATAGGAGATGTTCAGGACATATTCTTTGTAAACCGTAGATATGAAAAGGAGAAAATAATGGCAAAAAAATTAAAATTGAAGATGATTCCTCTTGGCGGATTGAATGAAATCGGCAAGAATATTACTGCATTTGAAATCGGCGGTGAAATTCTTGTTGTCGATTGCGGTATGGCATTCCCCGAGGACGGAATGTTCGGTGTAGACTGCGTAATTCCCGATATGACATATCTTATCAATAATAAAGACAAGGTAAAGGGCGTAGTAATAACTCACGGACACGAGGACCATATAGGAAGTATTGCATATCTTTTGCGCAGTGTAAATGTTCCTGTTTACGGAACACGTCTTGCCTGCGGACTTATAGAGCAGAAGCTTAAAGAACACGGAATTTTGTCTGTTGCCAAGCTTAACCGTGTGAAGGCAGGAGATACAGCTAAAATCGGTAAGAATATCAGCGTTGAATTTATCCGTGTAAATCACAGTATCAGTGATGCTGTCGGTATGGCAATAAAAACCCCCGTGGGTACTGTTGTTCATACGGGTGACTTCAAAATTGACTGTACTCCGATTGAGGGCAATATGATTGACCTTGCACGCTTTGGCGAGCTTGGAAAACAGGGTGTACTCGCCCTTATGAGCGACTCAACAAACGTAGAGCGTGCCGGTTATACAATGAGTGAAAGAACTGTCGGTGAAACCTTTGAAACACTTTTCAAAGGAACCCGTTCGAGAATATTTGTTGCAACCTTTGCATCCAATGTCGACCGTGTTCAGCAGGTAATAAATGCCGCCGTCCGCAACCGCAGAAAGGTTGCTGTGTCGGGCAGAAGTATGGTTAATATAATTGATGTTGCATCAACTCTCGGCTACCTTAAAATTCCCGAGGGAACAATGATTCCTATTGAGGATGTTAAGAAGTATCAGGACCATCAGCTTGTAATCATCACAACGGGAAGTCAGGGTGAGCCTATGAGTGCTCTTACCCGTATGGCATTTTCCGACCATAAAAAGGTGGAGATTGGTAAGGGCGACCTTGTAATTATTTCAGCATCTCCCATCCCCGGAAACGAAAAAACCGTATCAAATGTAATTAATGAGCTTTACAGAAAGGGTGCCGAGGTTGTACATTCTGCACTTACAGAGGTACACGTATCGGGACACGCCTGCAGGGAAGAGCTTAAAATAATAATGGGACTTGTAAAACCCAAATACTTTGTTCCCGTACACGGGGAAAGCCGTCACCTCCGCCGTCACGCAATGCTGGCAGAGGAAATGGGAATCCCCAGAAAAAATATTTTCAAGCTTGAAAACGGCAGTGTGCTTGAATTTACGGCGGACAGTGCCAAGGTTACGGGCAATGTTCAGGCAGGTGACCTTTTAGTTGACGGCTACGGTGTAGGCGATGTAGGAAATATCGTACTCCGCGACAGAAAACACCTTGCTGAAGACGGTATAATAATGGTTGTTATGGCAATCAACGGAAAAACACACAAAATGTCTGCAGAGCCGGAGGTTATCACAAGAGGATTTATATATATGCGTGATAACGAGGGACTTATGGAGGAAATGAAGAGGATTGTGACGATTGCTCTTCAGGATACCCTTATTTCTAAAAACCGCGACTGGAACACTATCAAATACAATGTGAAGAATGCATTGGGAAGCTATATTTATGAGGGAACTCACAGAAAACCAATGATATTGCCCGTAATTATGGACGTGTGAGAAAACTAAGGAGAAATTATGTTTACATTACTGAATCAAGAAGGCCGTGCAAGACGCGGTACATTTAAAACCGTACACGGAACAATACAGACTCCCGTATTTATGAATGTGGGAACATCAGCGGCAATTAAAGGGGCAGTGTCATCTCTTGACTTAAAGGATGTAGGCTGTCAGGTAGAACTGTCAAATACCTACCATCTTCACGTGCGTCCCGGTGATGACCTTATCCGTGATATGGGTGGACTTCACAAATTTATGAACTGGGACAGACCGATACTCACTGACAGCGGTGGGTTTCAGGTTTTCTCCCTTGCATCTCTCCGTAAAATTACAGAGGAGGGTGTAAACTTTCAGTCGCATATAGACGGAAAGCGTATCTTTATGGGTCCCGAGGAAAGTATGCAGATTCAGTCAAACCTTGCATCTACTATCGCAATGGCATTTGACGAATGTGTTGAAAACCCCGCACCCTACGAATATGTAAAAAATTCCTGCGACCGTACCTACCGCTGGCTTGAGAGGTGTAAGGCGGAGCTTACCCGTCTTAACGCACTTCCCGAAACTATAAACAAACACCAGATGCTTTTCGGTATCAATCAGGGTGGAACATATGAGGATTTACGAATTGAGCATATGAAAAAAATTGCAACTCTTGACCTTGACGGTTATGCAATCGGCGGACTTGCCGTGGGAGAGAGTGCGGAGGAAATGTATCGTATAATTGATGCGGTAGAGCCTCATATGCCCAAGGATAAGCCACGTTACCTTATGGGCGTAGGTACACCGCAGAATATATTGGAAGCGGTGGAGAGGGGCGTCGACTTCTTCGACTGTGTAATTACCAGCCGAAATGCCCGTCACGCAAATCTTTTCACAGACATCGGTGTTCTTAACCTTAATAATAAGAAGTTTGAAAAGGATGACAGACCGCTTCAGGAGGGATGTCAGTGTCCTGCCTGCAAGAACTATACAAGAAGCTATATCCGTCACCTGATAAAGGCAAAGGAAATGCTCGGAATGAGGCTTTGCGTTCTTCACAATCTTCATTTCTACAACGACCTTATGGCAAAAATCAGAACAGCCATTGATGAAGGAAGATTCGCAGAATTCAAGAAAGAAGCACTTGAAAAAATGAATAACAGGGTGTAAAACTAAAATAAGCTCCCTATATGGGAGCTTATTTTAGTTTCCACAACTTTTTTATCTTATAGCCATAAGGTAGGCAGTCAATACTGCTGTCATAAATGTGTACAGAGTTACACCGATAAAAAATCCTGCACGGCTTTTTTTCTTCTGACTTTGAATCGGCGGGGCTTCAAGGGATTTTACGTACATATCTACAATTTTTTGTGCTTCTATTACTGCATCGCTTTCATTTGTTACCACTTCGTCACGCAGTATGAAAATAGCTTGTTCAATTCTTGGCGAATTTAGATTGTTCAAAACAACGATTTTCCGTGTGTTATTATTCATAATATTCATCTCCTATCTATGGAAATTATTGACATACTTGCGTGATGTTATACACTTCTAATAAACTTTCTTTTGCGAAAGGCTGACCTTGTCAGCCTATATAAGCCGCCAGCACAGTCAGGTCATCACCAGGCTCTGAATTGGATATTTCTTTTGCCTTTCCCAGTATCATCTGTGCCAGTGCTTCAGGCTCAGTGCCGTCATATTCGTCAATCATTTCCTTTATCCACGACAGCTTTCCGTTTTCCGAGGCGGTCACACCGTCAGAAACCATTACTACCATACTTCCTTTTTCGGAATTGACGGAGAATATTTCTGTATCTCCCGTTGCAAATGCACCTGCAGGCAGGGAGGGGGCAGAAATCTTTTCTACACTGTCTTTTATTTTTGTATAGCTTCCTGAGCCTCCGCATTTATAAATTTTTGATGAGCCGTCATCAAGGTTAATTATGCATAAATCAATGGCGGCAATACTTCCTGAAAATGTCCACAAAAGCATTGAGTTTATAATGTTAATTGCAGTTTCCGGCTCCATCTTAAGGCATAACAGCTTCAAAAGAAGATTTGATGCAGTACGGCTTTCCTCTCTTGCTATTTCACCGCTTCCCATACCGTCACATAAAATCATTGCATATGTATGCCTGTCCAACAAGGCGTACATAGCGTGGTCTCCGCTGACTTTCCTTTTTGCCTTAACTGCAGATGCCACCGCTGTGGTAATAGAAAAAGCAGGCTTGACAACATATGTAAACGAACACTCTCCGCAGCAGCGTACCCCCGTTCTTACAAAGGGCTTTCCGAGTGCATCCTCAAGAATGCTGCATACGGATTTTTCACATCTGCCGAAACCGCCGCAGCTTTCGAGCTTTAATGTCACCTGCATTTCGTCCTCTTTACCGCTGACAAAAATATCACGGGCGGATATACCCTCTTTCCGAAGAAGCATTTTGAGGTTATCGGCGGCAACGCTGTCACAATCGATGCTTTCGGAAAGCTCTTTTGCACCAAGCCCCAATATCCCAGATATGCCGTCAAATATGCTGTATGCCGTTGTACGGAACTCGCTTAACTTTTCAGTCCACATACAGTCGTTTTTATATATTTCAAACATTTTGGAAAACTCAGATACAAACTGGTCGCTCCTTAGACAATGTGGCGGTGCACAGTCGGCTGTCGCAGGTTTTCCACCCTGAAGATTTTGACATAGCATGTCCATAGCTTCCTTGGTGGCTTTTGCATCCCTGCCCCAGCAGTATTTCCTGAGTCCGCAGCTTCCGCAGGTGTTTCTCGCAGTTCTTCTGTATAAAATCAGCGTGTTGTACTCATCATTATTCCTAAGCTCAAAAATACGGCGGAAGCTTTTCTGACAGTTTTCCACGGTTGATTGTGCTCCCCTCAGCTTTCCTGCAACAAGGTCAAAGGCAGGTGGGGAAGCAAGGGAAAACTGATTTAATGCACTAAATACTTTTTGTGGCATACAATAAAGTATAAATGCCGCTATAACGGTGTCAGTCAGGCTAATAAAGACCTCCGTAGAGCCGTTTGACAAAATAGTGACAATAGCGTTTGTCATAACAAAAGAAACGCACGCTGCCCACTTACCGTTTTTTGCAAAATATCCCGAACACAATCCGCAAAGAGCATATGAGGCGGCACCACCGTCAATTCTTCCACGGCTGAGACAGCTTACAATACCCATTATGATTCCTGCACTGCAGGCCTGCAGACTTCCGAAACGAACTGCAAAAAGAAGCACGCACAGAACACAGGCAATTCCCGTAAAGGAAAAAAATCCGGGTATGCCGAAATTTCCTATTCCGCAAAGAATTCCGCCTGAAAGTAAAGCAAAAGAAACCGTCTCTTCTGCGGTCAGCGTTCTTCTGAATCGTAATGATGATACAAGATTAAGTGCAACTGCAAATGCCCTTACACAAAACCAAACCGTGGCACTTTCCACAATAAGAACCATACTGTCATAAAGAAGCGGATACCCGTCAAAGGTTACATCGGCAAACAATAGGAATAATCCCGATAATAAAATGCTCAGGCAGGCACTTACGCCTTTAATTCCCGAGTTATGATTCTTTTTCTGCAGAAAGCGTTCATGTACAAGTGAAAACAGTATGACTGAAATTATGTATTTGCCCACAGGCAAAATGCCCCTGCCTGAGAAAAGAAGCCCCAGAATGGCTGAAACTGCACAGGCATAAGTTCCTCCGAAACCGAAATTTGCCGCAAAAAAAGCAAACCCAAGCGGCGTTGCACCACCAATAAAGCTTGTCCTCGACAGCAGAAACGCACATATACATTTTAAAGCTGTTGCGGTGAATACATATTTTTTTACTTTTATAATAGGTTGTCCTTTGAAAAAACTGCGGGTTTTACCCATTCTCTCCCGCAAGGGTCTGGGATTTGATACACTCATTGGTAAATCATCCTTTCATACTCTTTCGCAAGTATTTTAGCATTTGTGGTGTGAGAGTTTTTGTCTAACCATGTACTAAAGAAAAAAAGTTTTCGTCATACTGTTTCAATAAGTTGCAGAATTTATAAAATTTGTTCAAAATTATGTCTGTTTCGGCTTGACTTTACTTTTTAAGGGAGTATAATCAGCTTGTAAGCGTGAAGATATTGCAGGAGCAGGGGGATTTGTTTATGAAAAAGCATACCGTGGATATGACAAAAGGGAATATCTTTAAATTAATAATAGCTTTTACAATTCCGATTATGATATCGGGCATTTTGCAGACACTTTATAATGCTGCAGATATGATTGTTGTGGGTCGGTTTGCAGGCCCTAAATCCCTTGCGGCAGTAGGTTCGACAGGCTCGGCAATAAATCTTCTCATCGGTATATTTGTGGGGCTTTCCTCGGCGACAAATGTTATAGTTGCGAGAAAGTTCGGAGCAGGGAATAAGTCAGGCGTTTCCAAGGCTGTTCACACATCTATTGCAGTCTGCCTTGCAGGTGGTGTGTTTCTTGCAATAGCAGGATTTTTCCTTTCAAAACAGATTCTTTTATGGATGAGTTCTCCCGAGGATGTTATAAACCTTTCTACTCTCTCCATGAAAATATATTTTATGGGCGTTCCTGCTATGCTGATTTACAATTTCGGCAGTGCTATTCTTCGTGCGGTGGGCGACTCAAAAAGACCTACATATTACCTTATGATATCGGGGATAGTAAACGTACTTCTGAATCTTGTATTTGTTATTTTATTTAAAATGGATGTGGCAGGTGTCGCCCTTGCTACTGTTGTTTCGCAGGTTATGTCAGCTGTGCTTGTTGTCCGCTGTCTTGTTAAGACAGATGATAGTTACAAGCTTGTTATAATAAAACTCAAAATACATACTGAGGAGCTTAAGGAGATAATTTTTCTTGGCATACCTGCAGGAATACAGGGTGCAGTTTTCTCGATTTCAAACATTATAATACAATCCTCAATAAATGCCTGTGGTTCTCAGGTAATGGCAGGAAACTCTGCCGCTGCCAGTGCAGAAGGTATTGTCTACATTGCAATGAATTCTTTTTTCCACGCAACCCTCACTTTTGTAGGACAGAACTACGGAGCACATGATTTTAAGAGAATAAGGAAAGGTTTTTGGACTGCATTCTGTACTTCCGCAGTTTTCAGTTTTCTGCTATCGATTACATTCTCCCGCTTTGCTGAATTTTTCCTGAAATTCTATACTGATAAGCCAGAAGTAATAAAAATCGGAGCAGACAGAATGCATATTGTATGCGCACTTTATTTCCTGTGCGGACTTATGGAAGTGGGGGCAGGTGCTCTCCGCGGTATGGGTGTTGCTTTCCGTTCAATGCTCACTTGCCTTGTAGGGGCTTGCGGCATCCGTCTTGTGATGACAATAATGGGTGCACCTTATTCCAAGGCGGAGGACCTTAAGATTCTTTATATTTCATATCCTATTTCATGGGTAGTTACGGCAACTGCACTGGGGATTGTGTTCTTTACAATTTTAAGAAACAGGGAAAAGAAATGGATTAATCAGAACAAATAATTAAAAGGGAGATGCTCGCATCTCCCTTTCTTGACTTTGTAAGGCATTGCAGATATAATATAATAGAAACTTTTAAGAAAAGGAAACTACCTTATGAAACGAATTGCACTGGGAATACTGGCACACGTTGACAGCGGAAAAACAACCCTTTCCGAAGCGATGCTTTATACGGCAGGGGAAATTCGTACCCTTGGCAGGGTTGACCACCGTGATGCCTTCCTTGATACAAATGAAATAGAAAAAGACCGTGGAATCACCATATTTTCCAAACAAGCGGTGATAAATCTTGAGAACACGCAGATAACACTCCTTGATACCCCCGGTCACGTAGATTTTTCGGCAGAAACGGAAAGAGTTTTGTGGACACTTGATGCCGCAGTACTGGTTGTCAGCGGAAGCGAGGGTGTGCAGAGTCATACTCAGACTTTGTGGAAGCTTCTTTCGGAACATGCTATTCCAACATATATTTTTGTCAATAAAATGGATATGGACGGAACCGATAAGGACAAGATTTTAGCTGACCTTAACAAGAGTTTGGGCAGCGGTTTTGTCGTGTTTAATAATGAGGATAGGGAAGCGTTTTTTGAGGAAGCTGCATTATGCAGTGAGGAGCTTTGTAATTCGTTCCTTGAAAACGGAACAATTACTGATGAAGAAATTTCAGAAGCAATCGAAAGCAGGAAGATGTTCCCCTGCTATTTCGGTTCTGCACTGAAGCTTCAGGGTGTAGAGGAATTTTTGAGTGGTGTTGATAAATACACCACCTATAATGGGGAAAATCCTCGGCTTGGGGCAAGGATTTTTAAAATTTCCGAGGATGAGAAAGGAAACCGCCTTACCCATATGAAAATAACAGGAGGAGTTCTCCGTGTCCGTGATAAGATACAGTCGGGCGATGCCGAGGAAAAAGTCAGCGAAATCCGTGTGTACTCCGGTGCAAAGTACAAAAATGTGCAGGAAGTGTATGCAGGCGATGTATGTGCCGTTTTGGGTATCACAACTCTTTTGGGCGGTCAGGGAATAGGATTTGAGGATAATTCTCCTGCCCTTACATTGGAGCCTGTATTTAATTACCGTGTGGTGCTTGAGGATGGGGTAGACCCCCGTGTAGCCCTTGCACAGCTCCGCAAATTGGAGGAAGAGGAAACTCAGCTTCGTGTAGGGTGGAACAGTGCCCTTGGTGAAATAAATATTCAGCTTATGGGCGAGGTGCAGCTTGAAGTATTGCAGAAAATTCTCGCAGACCGTTTTAAACTTAATGTAGAGTTTGCTCAGGGAAGCATCATATATAAAGAAACTATAACAGCCCCCGTTGAGGGTGTGGGACATTACGAGCCACTTCGTCATTATGCCGAGGTGCATCTTCTTCTTGAACCATTAAAAAGAGGGGCAGGACTGGTGTTTGATACGGACTGCAGTGAGGACTATTTGGGCAAAAACTGGCAAAGGCTTGTGCTTACCCACCTTAATGAAAGAAGACATATCGGGGTCCTTACGGGGAGTGCAATTACCGATATGAAAATAACCCTGAAATCGGGAAAAGCACACCTGAAACATACCGAGGGCGGTGATTTCAGACAGGCAACCTACCGTGCGGTACGTCACGGATTGAGATGTGCCGAAAGCATACTTCTGGAGCCTTATTATGAGTTTATTTTAGAAGTTCCCACCGACTCTACGGGCAGGGCGATGACCGACCTTTCTGAGATGGGTGCGGAAATGTCTGCCCCCGATTTAATAGGGGATATGTCCGTTATAAAGGGAAGTGCCCCAGTAAGCAAAATCCGTTCATATCAGCGTAGCGTAACCTCCTATACTCACGGTCTCGGAAAACTCTCTTGCTCGTTCAAGGGCTACGGCACTTGTGTGAATCAGGAAGAGGTTATTGCCGAAACGGGTTATAACTGTGACAGTGACGTTGAAAATACAGCAGACAGCGTATTCTGTGAACACGGTGCAGGCTTCAATGTACCGTGGCATCAGGTGACAGAATATATGAACCTTGAAAGTATCTTCGATGAAAAAACAGAAGACATCACACCCCATCATTTTGCAAAGAAAACCTCATCCTCGTACAGCGATGATGAGCTTATGGCAATATTTGAACGTACCTACGGAAAAATTGTCCGTAAAAACCACAACGCAATGCGTACTCCCAAGGATGCGGCACCGCCGAAGAAACACCGCAGTGTACCGCAGAAGCAGGGACCCGGCTATCTCCTTATTGACGGTTATAACATAATATTTGCATGGGACGAGCTTAAAGAGGTTGCAAAGGATAACCTCGAGGATGCACGCAATATGTTAATTGACCGTGTATGCTCTTACCGTGCACTTCACTCACAGGAAATTATCCTTGTGTTTGATGCCTACAAGGTTAAAGGAAACCGCGGGGAGGTGGAGAAAATCCATAACATCAGCGTGGTTTACACCAAGGAGGCACAGACTGCCGATGCCTATATTGAAAAGACTGCACACGAGCTTGGAAAGAAGCATCACGTACAGGTTGCAACCAGCGACGGGCTTGAGCAGATGATAATATTGGGAAGCGGTGCAGTCAGGATAAGTGCCGCGGCATTTATCAAGGATATGGAGGATACAGGCAGGGAAATAGAGAAAATTCTGCGGGACATTTCAAATAAAAATGTATAAAAATCAAATATATTACGTTTATTGACGAAAAAATGCACTGAAAAACTTGACTAAAAAGACCCGAGGCTGTATAATATCTTAGGATGATTATGGGGGAGTCTGTTTCCTGTAATCTATCTGTGCGTTTAATTTTTGTTTATATATATCAAGGAGGTAAAAATACTATGGCAAGAAACAAGAAAACCATGGATGGTAACACCGCCGCAGCATATGTCTCATATGCGTTTACCGACGTTGCTGCTATCTACCCCATCACTCCTTCCTCAAACATGGCTGAGGTTACGGACGAATGGGCAGCAAAAGGCAAGAAGAATATGTTCGGCAGAACAGTAAAGATTGCAGAAATGCAGTCTGAGGGTGGTGCAGCAGGTGCCGTTCACGGTTCACTTACAGCAGGTGCTCTTACAACTACTTATACTGCTTCTCAGGGTCTTCTTCTTATGATTCCCAATATGTACAAGATCGCAGGTGAGCTTCTTCCGTCAGTTATTAACGTATCTGCACGTGCACTCGCTTCACACGCTCTTTCAATCTTTGGTGATCATCAGGACGTATATGCATGCCGTCAGACAGGTTATGCAATGCTTTGTTCTGCTAATCCTCAGGAAGCTATGGACCTCGGTGCAGTAGCACATCTTACAACACTTAAAGCAAGAGTTCCTTTCCTTCATTTCTTTGACGGATTTAGAACTTCTCACGAATATCAGAAGGTTGAGTGCTGGGATGACGAACAGCTCAAGAAGCTCGTTGATATGGATGCAATAGACGCATTCCGTCGTCGCTCTCTTAACCCCGAACATCCTGCACAGCGCGGTACAGCTCAGAACCCCGACGTTTTCTTCCAGGCAAAGGAAGCAAACAACAAGTTCTATGATGCAGTTCCCGACCTTTGCCAGGAATATATGGACAAGGTTAATGCAGAAATCGGTTCTGACTACAAGCTCTTCAACTACTACGGTGCAGCAGATGCTGAGCACGTAATCGTTGCAATGGGTAGTGCTTGTGACACTATTCAGGAAACAGTTGACTATCTTGTAAAGAACGGCGTTAAGGTTGGTCTTATCAAGGTTAGACTTTACAGACCTTTCTCTGCTAAGCACCTTATCGAAGCTATCCCTGCTTCTGTTAAGAAAATCAGCGTTCTCGACAGAACCAAGGAATGCGGTAGCATCGGTGAGCCTCTCTACCTCGACGTTGTTGCAGCTCTCCGTGACAGCCAGTTCAAGGATATCGAAATCTTCGGCGGACGTTACGGCCTTGGCTCTAAGGATACAACTCCTGCTCAGATTATCGCTGTATACAAGAACAACGACAAGAAGAGATTTACAGTTGGTATCAATGATGATGTAACATTCACATCTCTCGAAATCACAGAAAATCCCGACACAACTCCCGAGGGTACAACAAGCTGTAAGTTCTGGGGTCTTGGTGCTGACGGTACTGTTGGTGCTAACAAGAACTCTGTTAAGATTATCGGTGACCACACTGATATGTACGTTCAGGCTTACTTCGACTATGACTCCAAGAAGTCCGGCGGTCTTACAGTATCTCACCTTCGTTTCGGTAATTCCAAGATTACAAGCACATACCTTATCAACAAGGCTGACTTCGTTGCATGTCACAAGGCTTCTTACATCAGAAAGTACGATATGGTTAGCGACGTTAAGCCCGGCGGTGTATTCCTTCTTAACTGCCCCTGGACAAAGGCTGAAGAGTTTGAAGCTCACATCCCCGGTCAGGTTAAGCGTTACATTGCAGAAAACAACATCCAGTTCTATGTAATCGACGGTGTTGCTATCGGTAAGGAAATCGGTCTTGGTAACAGAATTAACACTGTACTTCAGTCTGCATTCTTCAAGCTTGCTAACATCATCCCCGCTGATGATGCTATCCAGTATATGAAGGACGCTGCTACTGCTTCTTACTCCAAGAAGGGTGAAGCAATCGTTAAGATGAACCACGACGCTATCGATATGGGTGCTCAGAAGGTTGTTAAGGTTGATGTTCCTGCTTCCTGGAAGGATGCAAAGGATGAAGACCTCACAGTTAAGTTTGACGGTGAAGGCAAACTCATCGATTACATCAACAACATTCTTAACCCCATCAACTCTTTTGCAGGTATGAAGCTCCCCGTATCCGCATTCGTTCCTTATGCTGACGGTGAAGTTCCGCTTGGTTCTTCTGCATTTGAAAAACGCGGTATCGCAATTGACGTTCCCGAATGGAAGAGCGAAAACTGTATCCAGTGTAACTTCTGTTCTTATGTATGTCCTCATGCTTGTATCCGTCCTGTAGTTCTTACAGAAGAGGAAGCAAAGAATGCTCCCGAGGGTATCAAGTATATCAATATGACAGGTCTTAACGGTCTCTACTTTGCAATGGCAGTATCCGTACTTGACTGTACAGGCTGCGGCTCTTGTGCAAACGTATGTCCCGGTAAGAAGGGCGAGAAGGCTCTCGTTATGCAGCCTCTCGAAACACAGGAAGCTCAGCAGGCAGTATTTGACTACGGCATCAAGCTTCCCTCCAAGCCTGAAGTTCTTGAAAAGTTCAAGGAAACAACAGTTAAGGGCAGCCAGTTCAAGCAGCCCCTCCTCGAGTTCTCCGGTGCTTGTGCAGGTTGTGGTGAAACACCTTATGCTAAGCTCGTAACACAGCTTTACGGTGATAAGATGTACATTGCTAACGCAACAGGTTGTTCTTCAATCTGGGGTGGTAGCTGTCCCTCTACTCCTTACACAGTTAACGAAAAGGGCGAAGGTCCTGCTTGGGCTAACTCTCTCTTCGAAGACAATGCAGAGTATGGTTATGGTATGTACCTTGCACAGAATACTCTTCGTCAGGATTTGGTTGCAAAGGTTGAAGCAGTTTCCGAAAAGGCAGATGACGCTTCTAAGGCAGTAATTGCTAAGTATCTCGATACTGTTGAAGATGTAAACGCTAACAAGGTAGCTACAGCTGAACTCGTTGAAGTTCTCGCTAAGATGAACACACCTGAAGCAGCTGAAATCCTCAAGGATAAGGAATACCTTTCCAAGAAGTCCGTATGGATTCTCGGTGGTGACGGTTGGGCATACGATATCGGTTACGGCGGTCTTGACCACGTACTTGCAAGCGGTGATGATGTAAACATCCTTGTATTCGATACAGAAGTTTACTCCAACACAGGCGGTCAGTCTTCCAAGGCTACTCCCACAGGTGCTATTGCTAAGTTCGCAGCAGCAGGTAAGGAAGTTAAGAAGAAAGACCTTGCAGCTATCGCTATGAGCTACGGTTATGTATACGTTGCTCAGGTTGCTCAGGGTGCTGACAACAACCAGTGTATGAAGGCATTCGTTGAAGCTGGTACTTACAACGGACCCTCCATCGTTATTGCATACGCTCCCTGTATCAACCACGGTATCAAGGGCGGTATGAGCATTGCTCAGACTGAAGAAAAGCGTGCAGTACAGGCTGGTTACTGGCACCTCTTCCGTTTCGACCCCAGAAGAACAGCAGAAGGTCTCAATCCCTTCCAGCTTGATTCTAAGGAACCCACAGAAAGCTATGAGGACTTCCTTATGAATGAGGTTCGTTACAACTCCCTTGCTCGTTCTAACCCTGAAAGAGCAAAGGCACTCTTCGAAAAGGCAGCAGCTAATGCTAAGGCTAAGTATGCTGAACTTGTTGAAAGAGCTAGCAAGTAATTAAATACTTGATTATACAAAACACCGCAGGAATTTTCCTGCGGTGTTTTTAAGCCATAAACAATTATGTCTATAAAATGAGGTGATTCGTATGAAAAATATTCATTTTGATATATGGTTGGGAATCGGTCTTAATATCTTGCATTACAGAAAAGAACAAGGGATGACACAAATGCAGTTGGCAGAAAAGTGTAACTTGAGCAGAAATCATATTCAGCGAATTGAAACTGCTGCTTCTTCGTGTTCTCTTGACACGCTTATTGATATTGCAGAAGCACTCCGAATACCCCTTAAAAAACTATTTGAATTCAGAGAATAGAAAAAGAAGTCTGCCGTCGCAGACTTCTTTTTAGTTTTGTTTTTATTTTTCGTTCTTGTAAATTTCCTTGAAATACTTGTATGTGTCAACCTTAAGCTCACCACAAGCGTCCTCATCACAAGCAATGATTCCGTCGGGATGAAGCTGAAGTGCGCTGATTGTCCAAGCGTGGTCTACACCGCCCTCAACACAGTGACGGAGTGCTCTTGCCTTGTTATGACCGCTGATAAGGAGAAGTACCTGCTTGGAATCGCAAACAGTACCAACACCAACGGAAAGAGCAGTCTTCGGAACTTTGTCGGGGTCATTGCCGAAGAAACGGGAGTTAACAATAAGTGTATCCTGAGTAAGTGCTCTCACACCTGTACGGGATGTAAGTGATGTAAAGGGTTCGTTAAATGCGATATGTCCGTCTACACCGCTTCCACCGAGGAAAAGGTCAATTCCGCCGTCGGATGCGATTTTATCCTCATAACGCTGACATTCTGCCTCAAGGTCGTCAGCCATACCGTTAAGGATATTAACGTTTTCTGCAGGAATATCAATGTGGTTAAAGAAATTGTCATGCATAAAGTACCAGTAGCTCTGGTCGTGTTCTCTGGGAAGACCTACATATTCATCCATATTGAATGTTACTACATTCTTGAATGTTATTTTGCCAGCCTTGTTCATTTCAGCAAGTCTTTTGTAAACGCCGAGGGGGGAAGAACCTGTGGGAAGACCAAGAACGAAAGGACGGTCCTCCTTGTGATTGTTGATTGCATCAGCAATATGCTGTGCAGCCCATTCACACATAGCATCATAGTTGTCTCTGATAATAAGTTTCATTTCTATGCATCTCCTATTCTGAATCTCAGGAAATTATATTCCTTTGATTATTATTATACTCCTAAATTTTGCATTTGTCCAGTAACTTTAAGTGGAATTTCTCTGTAAAAATGTGTTTACATTGTCGGAACGTGACACAATTCCGCATTATCGTTAATGTATTACAACAGATAATCGCTGAGCTGTCTTCTTGAATTTGCCTTAAATTTAGATGATGGCTCGGAAACCGTTTCTCCGTCAAAGAATTTCGGGGAAACAGTAACCTCGGAAGAAACCACATCTCCGTTTATCATACCAAGGAGTGTGCTTATAACCTCGGCACAGAAAATACCGCCATCTTCACCAATGCAGGTTATATCTAACGGTGTGTTTTGCCATCTGCAACCCAGAGAAATTACGGAAATATCTTCGGGGACGGAAAGCCCGTTTCTGCTTTGACTCATATATGTTTTAAAAGCAATATCGTAATTATCACACACAATTGCCGAATATTCTTTGCTTTCAGAGTAGTCTGTATATATTGAAAAATCCCTTGAGGCATCCTGAATTCCCGAAAGAATCTTTTGATTATCACCCATAAACAGAATCTTTTTATGTCCAAGCTCGGAAAGTTTCTCTCCTGCCAAATTTCCGCACTCATACTGATTCACAGTGACAGAAACTGCACCTTTCTGCTCTGCACCTGCAAAAAGCAGGGGAGTAGCGTTTGCCTTTATAATCTCAATGCTCTTTTTCGGGAGTGTACAACCAAGGACAATTATTCCGTCGGCATTACGGCTGAGTGCACTTGTAACGGCACTTTCGCAAAGGTCGGTGTTTCCCTGCGTGTTCATCAGAAGTATTCCGTAACCGCGTTTTCGAAGCATAAGCTCAATTTCCTTTACAGAATTTGCCGTATTGACAGAAGTAATATCATCAACAATAAGTGCAATACTCATTGTCTTACCCCCACGCAGAAAACCTGCAGAGAGGTTGGGGATATAACCCATCTTTTTTGCAGTATCGTTAATGTAAGTTTTTACCTCTTTGGAAATATCTTTCATATCACGGAGTGCATGGGAAACAGTATTAACCGAGTAACCTGTCTTTTTTGCAATGTCGGAAAGTGTAATCTTTTTCATAAAATTCACCTCTACATTAATTATAATGTAAACCGGAAAAAATTGCAATAGTATATTGTAGAAATATTGTGTTTGGTATATAATAGAAGCAAAGAGGAGGTGTAACCGTGCAGCATGAAGAAAATATAAAAACATCAATGCTTCTTGCAGAAAAAATTGCCGAAAGAGGCGGAAGAGCCTATTATGTAGGCGGTTTTGTCCGTGACAGATTGCAAGGACTTGAAAATAAGGATATTGATATTGAAGTACACGGCATAACGCCTGATACCCTTGAAGAAATACTTTCCTCAATCGGTGGATGCATTCCTGCAGGGAAAAGCTTTGGCGTGTACAAGCTTGCACATCACAGCATCGATGTGGCTATGCCGAGGAAAGAAACCCCGACGGGAAAGGGACACCGTGATTTTAAAATTGATGTTGACCCGTTTATAGGAACAAAAAAGGCGGCAATCCGCCGTGATTTTACAGTTAATGCAATTATGCAGGATGTAATTACGGGGGAGATAATTGACCATTTTGGCGGTCAGGAGGATTTAAAAAACGGCATACTCCGTCACGTGAATGATACGGCATTTGGTGAGGATCCTCTTCGTGTACTGCGCGGTGCACAGTTTTCTGCAAGGTTTAATTTTACAATTGTTCCCGAAACAATGGAGCTTTGTAAAAAAATTGATCTTACAACACTTTCTTCTGAGCGTGTCTTTGATGAACTGAAAAAAGCCCTGCTTAAATCTGATAAACCGTCTGTTTTCTTTGAAAATCTCAGAGAAATGAATCATCTTTCCTTTTGGTTTCCTGAGGTGGAGAAGCTTATAGGAATACCCCAACACTCCGTTCACCACAAAGAGGGGGATGTATGGACTCATACAATGATGGTGCTTGACGAATGTGCCAAAGTGCGTGATAGGGCAGAGTATCCTCTTTATTTTATGGTGTCGGGATTGGTACACGATTTCGGTAAAATTATCTGCACTGAATTCAAAAAGGGTGATTATCACGCATACCGTCACGAAACCGAGGGCAGGGATATTGTAAAGACCTTTATACGGCGTATTACAAACGAGAATTCCCTTTTGTCCTATGTGCTGAATATGACCGAACTTCATATGAAGCCACGTATACTTTTTAATGATGACTCATCAGTAAAATCGACAAACAAAATGTTTGATGCATCCATATCACCAAACGACCTGATACTTCTGGCTCTATGCGACGGAAAAGGAAAGATTCCCGCAAAGCCTTGTGAAAAGGCAGAGGAATTTTTAAGAGAAAGGCTTGAAATTTTTAATGAATATATGTCCCGTCCGTATGTAACAGGGCAGGATTTAATAGAGGCAGGGATAAAGCCCGGGCAAGAATTTTCCGAGCTTTTAAAATTTGCTCATAAGTTGCGTCTTTCGGGAGTTAGTAAAAAGGAAGCTCTTTCCCAAATATTAAAATTTCGTTAATATTATTGATATTAACGAAATTTTGTTTTATAGTGTATTTGTGAAAATTTGTGTTCAGAGGTAGAAAATTTATGCTAAAGAAATTATTTGCTCCCACGGATATGACAAAAGGTACACCGTGGAAGAGTATTGCAATGTTTACTTTCCCTATGCTTATAGGTAATATTGCACAACAGCTATACAGTACGGTTGACAGTATTGTAGTTGGTAAATATGTCGGTGACAACGCCCTTGCGGCGGTAGGAAGCTCTCTCCCGATTCTGAATATGTTGCTGGTACTTTTTATTGGCATTTCGGTAGGGGCAAGCATTATGGTTGCACAGTATTTCGGTGCAAAAAACAGGGAAAAGCTTTCTTATTCAATCGGTAACTGTATTACAGCTACGCTGATTTCCTGCGTAGTGCTGGTACTTGTAGCAACACCGTTTATACGCCCTGTGCTGGAGCTTTTAAATACTCCCGATACGATTATTAATGACTGTGCCAACTACCTTACCATTTCCCTTGTAGGTATTGCAGGCATGGCGTTTTATAACATCCTCAGCGGTATTATAAGAGGTATGGGCGATTCATTCTCCGCTCTTTTATACCTTTTAGTTGCAACCATTATTAACACCGTACTGGACGTATGGTTTGTTGCAGGTCTTGGCTGGGGAGTAGCGGGTGTAGCTATTGCAACGGTTGTTGCACAGGTGATTTCTTCTATCTTATGTCTTATTAAAATTACAAAGATGAGAGAGTATGTTGATTTTGGGCTGAAGTATATGCGTCCTCGTGCGTCGTATATCCGCACTCTTATAAAGCTTGGACTTCCCTCGGGTATAACTCAGGCAATAATGTCCTCTGCAATGATTGTTGTGCAGGCACTTACCAACCAGTTCGGTGAAGCATTTATTGCGGCGAACATTATCATAATGCGTGTTGACGGCTTTGCTATGATGCCCAATATTTCATTTGGTACAGCAATGAGTACCTATGCAGGACAGAATGTCGGTGCAGGACTTTATGACCGTGTTACCAAGGGTGCAAAGCAGGGGACAATTATGGCGGTTGGCTGTTCTGCAGTTATTACTGCAATAATTCTTCTTTTCGGTAAGAATCTTATGGGACTTTTCACAGAAACAGCATCCCTTGTGGAGATGAGCTACAACCTTATGATGATTCTTGCGGCAGGCTATATCGCAATGGCGGTTACACAGAGCCTTTCGGGCGTTATGCGTGGTGCAGGTGACACAATGACACCTATGTGGATATCGCTTATCACAGCGGTCGGTATACGTGTTCCACTTGCATACGGCATTTCGTATTTTACAAGGACTCCTGAGCTTCCCTTGGGTATTAAGGAATGTATTCAGATTTCCCTTGTTACCTGCTGGATTGTAGGTGCAATTGTAACCATAATTTTCTACGCAAGAGGAAAGTGGAAGAGTAAAGCTCTTAAATAAGGTGAAATAAAAGGAAGAACATCGTATTGCGAAGTTCTTCCTTTTTACAGAATCGAAATTGATAAATCTTTCGGTCTAATCAGGTGTATTTCTTTCTTTTCTTTTTTTGCATACCGCACGGTGTATGCCGTGCCACCTTTGAAAAATCCGTTCCATACTGCAATTACTCTTTGGGAATTGTCTACCATAAATCTATTTCTTGCAAGCATACAGGTATCGGTGTACATCGGGCTTATAATAGTTTTTGTGGCTGCAAACCCGAGAATTTTTTCAAATCTTTCTTTGTCACTTTCTGCCCATCCTATATACTGCTCGGGACAGGGAAGTGCTGCGTGCAGGCGGATGTTTTCATTTTCCTGTGCCTTTTCAATTACAATCTCTGCAGCAAAGGTGTCAATTCCCCGTGCCATACCGCAGTAAAAATCTGTGTATCCGTCCTCAATTGCAGTATCTACAACACTTGTTAAGGTTTTCTTCAGTTCTTTTGTGAGGTCGCTTTCTTCGTCCTTCATCCACGGCAGATGCTCAGGACGGTGACCTGTAAAACAACAATACATAATATCACCAAAATTCATTATATCATATCAAAAATATAAACACAATTTAAAAATGTATAAAATTCCTTTTTAATGACTATAATACAGATAAAAGGAGTTGAGTAAAATGGATAACACAGCTTTAACAATAGCAATTATCGGTGCAATCAACTGGGGTTCAATCGGACTTTTCGGTGTTGACCTCGTAGCACTCCTGTGCGGTGGACAGACGGCAATTCTCAGCAGAATTATTTATACTGTCGTAGGTCTTGCGGGTCTTTGGTGTATTACATTGCTCTTCAAGGAAAAAATTCCTGCAAGAAACAGCCGTTAAAAAAAGTAGTTTCCGTATTTTTACGGAAACTACTTTTTTAATTTTCACAAAAGGTAAGGGATAGGAAAAAATGTTCAGAACGGACAAACTGAACCACGGCTTGCCGTGGGTTACCCGAAGCTGTATGTGATACAGCGAGAGGTGAAGTTTGTTCGTAGCAAAAGGCTTATTAAAAAGAAAAATCGAATAATGAGATTTTTCAACCAAGACACATTTTCTAGCTATGTTTATGTGAGTTTTATATTAGTCAATTCTTTCCTTTTGCGTTCTGGACATTTTTTACATCCCTTTAGGGCAAACTCTCATGCATACTCCACATACTGCTCCCCGACCTATGTGTTTAAAATTATCTTTCATATAATCACTGCACGCCTTTGCATCATAAATATCCTCACGGCACATACCGTCTTTGTATTCAACCCCTTTTATTGCCATAGCTTTGCAGGCATCCTTGCAGAGGGTACAGTCACCGCAAAGAGATTGTTGCTCCTTGCAAACTGTTTCGAGAGGTGCATCAGTGAACACTGTGCCAAGACGGACACGGGGACCGTATTTATGTGAAATGAAAAGACAACTTTTTCCGATATAACCAAGCCCTGCACTGACAGCAGCTTTTTTGTGGGAAAACAATCCTTTCAGTCCCTCTATTGACTGGCTGGCAGGAATGGCAGCGGCATTGTAACCCTTGTGCTGAAGTGCCATTACAAGCTGATGCATCACGGAATCCATATATGCATTCATTGTCCTGTAATGCTGAAAATATGTATGGGTAGGTGCATCGTCAATCTGGTCAACTACTGCATCAGATAAATGGAAAACAAGAGAAACCGCATTTTCCAATCCAGCGAAAGGCGTGTCTGTACATTTTGTAAAACCAATGTCGGAAACAAATCTTTCGTCCAAGAAACTTTTTATATATTCATTCATAGCATTTCCTCAGATATATTTTTTACAAGAATTATAACATGGTATAAAAGAAAAAACAAGAAAAAAACTAACACAATTACGTTTTTATGCTGATAGGATAATTTTGCTTGCACTTAGCTTGTAATTGTGATATAATGACACATTATATGTCAAAAGAAGGCGATACAGGTGAAATATGTAAATGTAGCAAATGCAATTACTATGATTCGTATCATAGGAACTTTGCTGCTCGTTTTTACACAGCCATTCTCAGCATTATTTTTTGTAATATATACAATATCGGGTATAAGTGATGTGTTTGACGGTTATGTAGCAAGAAAGACAAAAACTTCAAGTGCATTCGGGGCAATGCTTGACAGTATTGCTGACCTTGTTTTATATGCTGTTATGGTACTTAAAATATTCCCTGCACTGTGGAACACGCTTCCAATGGGGATTTGGTATGCGGTTACAGTTATTGTTATAATAAGAATAGTTTCTTATTTCCTTGTTGCAGTAAAATACAAACGTTTTGCTTCTCTTCATACCAAGCTTAACAAAGTAACAGGCTTTGCGGTGTTTATGATTCCTTATATGATTATGGCACCAATGGTTGCAGTTCCCTACTGCATTACGGCTTGTACAATTTCGGCAGTATCAACTGTTCAGGAAATTACAATACATATGAATAGTACAGAATATGAAGGTAAAGAAAAATAGTAGATAAAGCGCTCTGAAAACTACGTTTTAGGGGCGCTTTATTTTAAAAAGAGGAAAACATATGATTAGTTATAAACTTCTTCGGGAAATTATGCCTGTCACGGAAGAGGAAAACCGAATAATACGTGGCGGTAGCATCGAGCGTGATTTATATATGTCAGGCGGCAGCGATGTTATCAACAGCAAGCTTCTTTTAGAAAAGGGGAAGCTTATTTCGGTGCGTCCGCATACCCGGTTTGCAGATTTTCCGGAGCATAGCCACGATTTTATCGAGGTTGTGTATATGTGTCTGGGAAGCACAACGCATATCATAAACGGGAAAGAGGTACTTCTCTCCGAGGGGGAGCTTTTGTTTCAGCATCTTATGAATTGTACAGACAGTATTTCCTACGCAAATGAGGAGGATGAGCTTGTGGTAAAATTCCTCCGATACATAGACGATAACTACCGTGATGCCTCTCTTTCAGAGGCGGCAAAGCTTCTTTTCTGTGATTCGAGCTGGCTTTCCCGTGAGATAAAGAAACGGACTGGAAAAAATTATACTGACCTTATAAGGGAAAGGAGACTTGCACAGGCCGTTTTCTACCTTAAAAATACAAATATGAAAATTTCACAGATAGTCCCTGCAATCGGGTATGATAATGTAAGCTATTTTTACAGAATCTTCTTTGAAGCATATAATATGACCCCTAAACAGCTTCGCGGTGCAAATAAGGACAAATTTTAATCAAACCAAGATATTAAAAGTGAATGCATAGTGTGATAAAATATTCTTGAATAAGATTCTTTAAAAAGGATAGAAAATTATGTCAAGATTTGAATATGCAAAAGAAAGATACGCTACACTTGGCGTAGATGTTGAAAAAGCAATTGCAACACTTAAAGATATCCCTGACAAGCTTGAACCCAAGCATTTTGCTCCGTGGGTAGAGCTTGCAAAAAAGCACAATATGGGTATTGACTTTAACCCCACATTCTTCTCCCACAGCAAGGTTAAGGACGGTCTTACCCTTTCCAGCCCCGACGAGGAAACACGTCGTTTCTGGATTGAGCACGGTAAGGCTTGTATCAGAATTTCACAGTATTTTGCAGAGGAAACAGGAGTTCCCTGCGTGATGAACATATGGATTGGTGACGGTTACAAGGACATCCCCTCTGACCGTCTCGGACCGAGAATGAGGTATAAGGATTCTATCGAGCAGATTCTTTCCGAGCCTTATGACTTTAACCTTGTAAAGCCCTGCGTTGAGTCCAAGGTATTTGGTATCGGTGTGGAAGCATACACAGCAGGCTCCGCTGAATTTGCACTTTCCTTTGCGGCAACCCACGAAAAGTGCCTTCCCCTTATGGATAACGGTCACTATCATCCCACAGAAATGGTGTCTGACAAGATTCCTGCACTTTTGTGCTATTTCCCCGAAATTGCACTCCATATAACCCGTCCCATCCGTTGGGACAGTGACCATAGTGTTCTGTTCGACGACGAAACAAGAGAAATGGCAAAGGAAATCATCCGTTGCGACGCTCTCAACAGAGTATATATGGCACTTGATTTCTTTGATGCATCCATTAACCGTATTGCATCATGGGCAGTAGGTTTCAGAAGCTGGCAGAAAGCACTTCTTATGGCTCTTTGTACACCTAATGAGTCACTTAAAAAACTTCAGGATGAAAATAAGCTTACAGAGCTTATCGTAATGCAGGAAGAGGTAAAGACACTTCCTTTCGGCGATGTATGGGAGGAATATTGCAGAAGATGCGGTGTAATCGCTGACAGCAGTTGGTTTGAAGAAATTAAGAAATATGAGAAGGAAGTTCTTGCCAACAGATAAATGACGTGATATAATTTAAGGAGGATGATTTATCATCCTCTTTGAATATTTAGGAGGAAATGAATATGAAGGTTTTAGCTTTTGACTTTGGTGCATCCAGTGGCAGAGCGATTATAGGTACATTTGAAAACGGAAAAATTTCTTTGGAGGAAATACATCGCTTTGACAATGGTCCTGTGCTTATGAACGGCGGATTTTACTGGGATTTGCCCAAGCTTTTTCACGAGGTTAAGCAGGGACTTATCAAGGCTGAAAAATACGGCTATGAGAGTATCGGTATCGATACCTGGGGTGTTGACTATGCTCTTATAACACTTGACGGTCTTTTGCTGGGCAATCCCTACAACTACCGTGATGAAAGAACAATCCCCGTATTTGAAAAAATAAAGGAAACAATAGGCGAGAGTAAGCTTTATAAAATGACAGGTATTCAGAATATGAATATCAATACTCTTTATCAGCTTCTTGAAACAAAGGAAAACCATCCCGATTTCTATGCTCTTGCTGACAGACTCATACTTATGCCTGACCTTTTTGGCTATCTTCTGACCGGCAAGGTTTATGCAGAACGTTCTATGGCATCTACGACTCAGCTTCTTGACCCCTATACAAAAGATTGGAATAAGAAGCTTATCGACAAGCTTGGTCTTGACATTACCAAGTTCCCCGAACTTGTTGACAGCGGTACGCAGATTGCTCCTATAAAAGAGGAAATCTGCAAGGAGCTTGACATTACTCCCAAGATGCTTACAGCTATTGCAGGACATGACACGGCAAGTGCAGTCGTTGCAGTTCCTGCCAAGGTAAAGGATTTCGTATATATTTCCTGCGGAACATGGTCACTCTTCGGTACAGAGCTGGATGAACCCTGCATTACCGAAATGTCTGCAGAAATGAATATCACAAACGAGGGCGGTCATAACCGCACAACCCGTTTCTTAAAGAATATCATTGGCTTGTGGATGATTCAGGAAACACGCCGTCAGTTCAAGCGCGAGGGTAAGGATTACTCTTATGCCGATATGGAAAAAATGGCACGTGAATCCAAGGCTATGCAGTGCTTCATTGACCCTGACGACCCCAGATTTACACCTCCCGGAAATCAGATTCAGCGTATCCGCGAATTCTGTCAGGAAACAGGTCAGTATGTTCCCGAGACAGACGGTGAAATCGTTCGTTGTATCTACGAATCACTTGCAATGAAGTATAAATATACTTTTGAAAACCTGCAGAAATGCACAGGCAAAACCTTTGAAGCAATTCATATGGTTGGCGGCGGTACAAAGGACGGCTTCCTCTGTCAGATGACAGCCGACGCAACCAATGTTCCTGTTATTGCAGGTCCTATTGAAGCAACTGCAGCAGGTAACATTGCAGTACAGCTTATCGCAGCAGGGGAAATCAAGGACCTTAAGGAAGCACGTGAGATTATTGCAGATTCTTTCTCTGTGCAGGAATTTACCCCCTCTGATAAGACCTTTGACGAGTATTACGAAGATTTTTGTAAGATACTTAAGTGATTTTAGAACAAAAAACACCTAAAATTAAATTTAGGTGTTTTTTTGTTGTAAAATGGGGTTGACAAATCGCCTCAAATTAACTATTATATTAGAGGTTTGTTTTTTATTTCAATAAAAGGAAGTCTTAAAAATGAGTACATTATTATCTATGTCAATCGCCCTTTTGGCAGGCCTCTTAATGACAAGAGCGTTCAAGCCGTTAAAACTGCCGTCTGTTACTGCATACCTTATTGCAGGCGTACTTATCGGTCCCTATTGTATGGGACAGCTCGGCGTAGCAGGACTCGGGTTTGAAAGTATGGATGCGGTACACGCACTCTCGCTTGTTTCTCAGGTGGCATTGGGATTCATTGCCTTTTCTATTGGTAACGAATTTCGTGCGGAGGATATTAAGCATATAGGAAAGCAGGCATTTGTTATCGGTATATTTCAGGCACTTATCGCAACATTGTTTGTTGATATAGCACTTTTTGTTGTTCACAAAATGATGCCTGATGTTCTTTCTGTTTCTCAGGCGATTACACTTGGTGCTATTGCAACTGCAACTGCACCCGCAGCAACCCTTATGGTTGTCCGTCAGTACAAGGCAAAGGGTAAGCTTACTGATTTGCTTCTTCCCATTGTTGCTCTTGATGATGCCGTTGGCCTTATCGTGTTTGCCGTATCTTTCGGTATTGCAAAAACACTTGTCAGCGGAAATCTTGATATGATTTCAATTCTTGTAAATCCCTTGGTTGAAATTGCTGCATCACTTATTCTCGGAGCAATTATGGGCTGGATTCTCACTCAGCTTGAAAAAATGTTCAATTCCAACACAAATCGTCTTAATATGACAATAACTTTTGTTGTTCTTACAGTTGCACTTTCTATGATTAAGTTTAATATTGGACCCGTACACGTTGGATTTTCTTCTCTTCTTGTATGTATGATGCTCGGTACAGTATTCTGCAATACCTGTCCTTTGTCACACGACCTTATGGAAAAGTCCGACAAATGGACATCACCGCTTTTTGCACTTTTCTTTGTTGTAAGCGGTGCAGAGCTTGAACTTAGTGTATTTGCACAAGGAGCAATTGTTGTTATCGGTATTGTATATATTATTTTCCGTTCTCTCGGTAAATATTGCGGTACATTCATCAGTGCAAAAATGACCTCCTGTTCTCCTGAAATCTGCAAATATTTGGGTATCACACTTCTTCCGCAAGCAGGTGTTGCCCTTGGTATGTGCACAATTGCATCGGCAGAATTTGGTCAGCCTGGTGTACTTATCCGTAACATCACGCTATTCGCCGTACTTATATACGAAATTTTTGGTCCCGTGATGACTCGTATGGCACTTCAGGCAGCAGGCGATATTAAGCCTATGAGTAACGAAGTTAAGATGCGCCGTCATATTAAACTTGAAGAAGCTAAAAACAGAGCCAAATAATACTGAAAACCGTTTGCAAAAGCAAACGGTTTTCATCTTGCATAAAATATAATAAACAGCAGAGAATATAATTAAAAATAAGTATGGTGATAATATATGATTCTGACAGTTACTCCAAATCCTTGTATAGACAGGGTATATTTCGTAGATGAATTTGAGATGGGCGAGGTACACCGCCCGCACCGTTTTACCTGCTCGGCAGGCGGAAAGGGACTCAATGTGTCCCGTGTAGCACATCTTATGGGACATAAAACTCTTGCAATGGGATTTGTCGGCGGATTCAACGGCGAATTCATAAAGAGTGAAATAACAAAGCAGGGGGTAGAAAATAAATTTACACAGATTGACGGGGAAACACGTATCTGTATAAATATTTCCGATAAAAACGGTCTGTCGGGAGAAATCCTCGAATCAGGACCTTTTGTAACGGAGGAGGAGAAAAAAGCATTTCTCCTTGCTTTTGAAAGTGAGATTGATTCTGCGGACATTGTCTGTGCGGCAGGAAGCCTCCCGAAAGGGCTTGACAGTTCATTTTACATTGAGCTTATCCGCATTGCGAAAAAACACGGAAAGAGGATTGTTACCGATGCCAGCGGTAAAACCCTTGAGGATGTTATTAGGGCACAGCCCTTTATGGTGAAGCCCAATCGCTATGAACTTTCCCTCCTTATGGGAAAGGAAATTGATTCAATTGCCGATGTAAAAGAAGCACTTACCTTTTTGCAAAAATCGGGCGTAGAGCTTCCCCTTGCAACACTGGGGAAAGACGGTGCTATGGCACATATCGACGGTAAGTTCTATAAATTCTCTTCTCCTGAGGTGGAGGTTATAAATACTGTCGGCTCAGGTGACAGCTCCGTTTCGGGAATAGCCGTGGGTTTAAGCCGTGGAATGAGCATTATCGACTCCGTAAAGCTTGGTATGGCGGCAGGAACGGCAAATACACAATCTCCCGAAACAGGATTCGTTACAAAAGAGCTTGTGGAGAAATATTATAAAGAAATAATAGTTGACACTATATAATAACACAAAATAGCCTTGTGTACGAAAGTACACAAGGCTATTTTAATATTTAAACTATGATTAGTTTTCTTCCTTAATCTTAGCCTGTGCAGCTGCAAGACGAGCAATCGGCACACGGAAAGGAGAACAAGATACATAGTCAAGACCAATCTGGTGGCAGAATTCAACGGAAACGGGGTCACCGCCATGCTCACCGCAGATACCGCAGTGCATTTCGGGACGAACCTTCTTACCAAGTTCAACTGCCATTTCCATAAGCTTACCAACACCTGTCTGGTCAAGCTTAGCAAAGGGATCGTTTTCGAAAATCTTTGCATCATAGTATGCATCAAGGAACTTACCAGCGTCATCACGGGAGAAACCATATGTCATCTGTGTAAGGTCGTTTGTACCGAAACAGAAGAACTCAGCTTCCTTAGCAATGTCGTCAGCTGTAAGAGCAGCTCTGGGAATCTCAATCATTGTACCAACTTCGTACTTGAGGTCGATACCTGCATTTGCGATTTCTTCGTCAGCTGTCTTAACAACGTCGTTCTTAACATACTTAAGCTCTTTGATATCGCCAACAAGGGGAATCATAATCTCGGGAACGATGTTCCAGTCGGGATGAGCCTTCTTAACATTGATAGCTGCACGGATAACAGCTCTTGTCTGCATCTTTGCAATTTCAGGATATGTTACTGCAAGACGGCAGCCACGGTGACCCATCATGGGGTTGAACTCGTGGAGAGAAGCGATGATAGCCTTGATATCAGCTACACTCTTACCCTGAGCCTTTGCAAGTGCTTCGATGTCAGCTTCCTCTGTGGGAACGAATTCATGAAGCGGAGGATCAAGGAAACGGATTGTTACGGGGTTACCTTCAAGAGCTTCGTAAAGCTTTTCAAAGTCGCCCTGCTGATAGGGAAGAATCTTTTCAAGAGCAGCTTCTCTTTCTTCAACTGTATCGGAGCAAATCATTTCACGGAATGCAGCGATTCTTTCAGCTTCGAAGAACATATGCTCAGTACGGCAAAGACCGATACCTTCTGCACCAAGTTCGCGAGCCTTCTTAGCATCAGCGGGTGTATCTGCGTTTGTTCTAACCTTAAGAGTTCTGAACTCGTCAGCCCACTGCATAATTCTGCCGAACTCACCTGCGATTTCAGCATCAACTGTGGGGATGATACCGTCGTAGATGTTACCAGTAGAACCGTCGATGGAGATGAAATCTCCTTCTGTATATGTCTTACCGCCAAGGGTAAACTTCTTATTTTCTTCGTCCATGTTGATGTCACCGCAACCGGAAACACAGCATGTACCCATACCACGAGCAACAACTGCTGCGTGAGATGTCATACCGCCACGAACTGTGAGGATACCCTGAGAAGC
>JAFTUL010000009.1 GCA_017466275.1 Clostridia bacterium
GAGGAAATTAACAACCTCAATAAGAAGCTTGCTGAAGCAAATCAGGCAGCACAAGAAACCGTGCAGCCTGCACTGTCTGAACCGTCAGCACAGGAGGGAGATGTTCCTGCACAGCAGGATGACTTGGCTCCCACTCAGGAGAAAAAGGCTTCTAATGGTATAGGCCGTACCTTGCTTATAATTGTACTTATCGGTATTATTGGTGTGTGCATATTCTTGGCTGTAAGAATCTTCTTCAGAAGAAATGACGACGACTATGATGATTACGATGATGAAGATTATGATGATTACGATGACGAAGAATATGACGATGATGAATACGAAGATGATGAAGACGACGAGTATGATGACGAGGAATACGAGGACAACGAAGAGTAAATAAAACAGAAAGCGGTGGTAATTTTACCACCGCTTTTAATTTCACAAAAGTCTTTTTAAAAGTCCCTCGCATCCCGTATTGACATCTTCCCATGTTTGCTCAAAATCACCTGTGTACCAGGGGTCTGCCACATCACGAGGGGTAGAAGTATAGTCCATAAGGAGCGAAACCTTCCCCTCCGGGTCATTTCCCGCAAATCTTGCCATATTACGAAGATTGTTCCTATCCATAGCAATTATAAAGTCATAATAATTATAGTCGTTCGCAGTCATTTGCCTGGAGGTTTTTCCGTTGCAACTGAGGCCTTTTTCCAAAAGCTTTCTTCTTGCAGGGGGATAAACGGGGTTTCCAAGTTCCTCGGTACTTGTTGCTGCAGATGCAATCTCGAACATATCCGCAAGTCCTTTCTTTTTAACCATATCCTTCATAACAAATTCTGCCATTGGGCTTCTGCATATATTTCCGTGGCATACAAAAAGTATTTTTATCATATTAATCACCATTTTGATTATATTACGTTTGGGTTAAAAAATCAATAGTGTTATTTACACGTGTTAAAGTTTTTGTTATAATTAACTAAGAGGTGGTAATTATGAAAAAACTATTAGCATCAATTGTAACCGCTATTTTATGTTTAACCGTTTTTTGTTTTCCGGCTTCTGCGGAATGGGAAAGAATCAAGGTAAAAATAGCACCTTTTTATACTGAAATTGATTATATGAGCGTGGATAACCGTTACGTGGAATATCCCCTTATCACATATAAAGATATTACATATTTCCCTATGACGTTTGACCTTTGTGCACAGCTCGGTCTAATGTGCGGCTATGATGACGAACAAGGACTTTTCATCACTCGCGAATATGTTAATTATTATAAAGAAGAACCAAAGCCTTTTGGCGAAAAGGCAACAAATTATTTCAACAGGCTCTATGATGCACAAATTCCGACATACCCTGTATACCTTAACGGTGTGCGTATTGACAATGAAAAAGAGGAATATCCTCTTATTAACTTCCGCGGAATAACTTACTTCCCCATGACATGGCGTTTTGCCTACGAGGAATTGAATTTCGACATTGAGTGGTCAGAAAAGGACTATTCATTTAAACTTTATAATGACGGAAAAAGCTCTCCGCCTTATACATACGCCGTAGAGGGTAATATCGTAAAGCTACAAAACGCCAATGATGTTTATGAAACGACAGTTGCAGAAAATGGTGATGAGAGCCACAGCTTACTTTATCGGTACTATTCACGCTATGAATTTGATACCTTAGCACAGTCGGTGTCACGCAAGGAAGATTCCGAAATACAGCAGCCGGTTTTAATGCCTGACCGTAGTGACGCAGTTACTCCTACAGCTTTAGAAACAACTGTAAAGGGGAAGAGCATCTATTTAGAGGACAGCCTGCTGATAACTCTTGAAAACGAAGAAAGTGTTACGGCTGCCGATATTTACGAATACAAAACAGGGGAGAGTACACTTCTCCACCTTAACGTTCAGATTGGTGACGCACCGCCGCCCTACACGACTTTCAAGGAATATTTCTTTAAGCATGATGCAAGCGGTATCAAGCAAATTGCTTGGGATGAAAGAAATACTTTCAGCGGAATCTATCCTGACGGAAACGGTGCGTTTTATATCTCAACCCGTGGATACAGACCGACGTACTCAGGAAGATGGTCAAACGCTTTTTCTGACATCTACCTCTACGAAGACGGTGCAGATTCTTTTGAATGTGTAACAGAAAAGTATAAAGACCTCTTTAATTCAATGAGTGTAATAGGTGCGAGTGACGGCAAACTTTATGTTCTTGGTATGTGGTATAATGCTGAAAAAGACCGATACAACGACCGTGGGATGTCGCTGTTTGGTGCAGTTAACAGTGGATATTATACGCTTGATATGCAGTCAGGAGAACTTAGAGAGCTTTATCCCTATATATCGGGTGAAACATTCTTTGGACCAGACGGAAATCTTTACTGTATTTCAAATAGTTCACGCATCCCTAAGATAGTAAATCTTAATACAGGGAATATTATACCGATAAGTTGATTCTTGAAATTCAAATAGATACAGTATGGAAGTTTGCCCGGAGAATACATAACAAAAGAGCTTTGAGTTTTCTCAAAGCTCTTTTGTTATGTATTCTCCGGGAAGCTCGGTTAATTTTGCACTTCCGCCAGAAATGTCTGCAACGGCTTTCAAAAATGCATCTTCTTCCTCGGGTTTAACTCCTACTGTCATACACACGTCATTTTCAAAGGCACAGTCTTTAAGAATATATCCCTCGGTATTGATGGTATACTCGAGCTTTCCGTAAGTGGAATAGTCACAACGAATGAGGTACAGTTTACAGTAAATTTTTTCTATTCTTTTAGCTTCATCAATACCAAGCTTCGCACTTTTACCGTAAGCGCGGACAAGACCGCCTGCACCTAACAGAATTCCACCAAAATAACGGGTAACTACCACACATATATCGGTCAGCCCCTCTTTCTTTATAACCTCAAGCACGGGGACACCTGCCGTTCCTGCAGGCTCACCGTCGTCACTGTAACGCATAATGTTGTCTTCTCTTAAAACGTAGGCGTAAACATTGTGCGTTGCCTGACGGTGCATAGCACGGATTTCGTTTATAAAATCAATTGCCTCATCCTGATTTTTTACGGGACGGCAATAGCCTATAAAACGGCTTTTCCGTTCAATCATTTCTGCTTCTCCATATTTTAAAACTGTTTTATAATCTTCCATTTGCCGTCACCATTTTTCCAAATCATTCAACTATATATTTTTTCAATCTTGCATAGAGTGCTTCATCTGCAAGAATACGGATTTTTGTACCCTCTGCCTCGTAGCTTTCTTCCAATATAACCTCACCGTCGTGAAGCGTTGCAGCAGTTTTGCTGTCAGAATAGGGAATAAGAACTTCAATCTCTTTTTTCTTTCCCGGAAGAGTATCATTAAGTAGCTCAATAAGCTCATCCATACCCTCTCCGCTTTTTGCACTTACCGATACGAAATCCGTGTAATTCCCCTCGGGACGGGGTGAAAGGGGAGGAGCTACATCGCATTTATTAAATACTGCAATAATTCTCTGTGCTCTGCAACCAAGAGTCTGTATCAAATCGTCGACTACTCTCATCTGACTGTACATTTCGGGATTTGAAGAGTCGATTACGTGAATTAGTACATCAGCAAGAACAGCCTCGTCAAGGGTAGATTTGAAAGCCTCAATCAAATGATGGGGAAGCTTGCGGATAAATCCTACCGTATCCACTATAACAGCATTTCTTCCGTCTGGAAGTGAAAGCTTTCTCATTGTGGGGTCAAGCGTTGCAAAGAGCATATTTTCGGCTAAAACATCCGACTCGGTAAAATAGTTCAAGATTGTGCTTTTTCCTGCGTTTGTATACCCAACCAACGCTGCAACAACTACATTATCTTTTTCTCTTCGGCTTCTCTGGAGTTCTCTGTGTGCCTGAATTTCTTTAAGCTCCGCCTCGAGAGAGTTTATTCTTCTGTGAATGTGTCTTCTGTCGCTTTCAAGCTTAGTTTCACCGGGACCTCTCGTACCGATACCGCCACCAAGTCGTGAAAGCTCAATACCCATTCCCGAAAGTCGTGGCAGGGAATATTTAAGCTGTGCCAGTTCGACCTGAATTTTACCCTCTTTTGAAATGGCTCTCTGTGCAAAAATATCAAGAATAAGCGTGCTTCGGTCAATGGTACGGATATGAGTGTAGTTTTCAATATTACGAATCTGGCTGCCTGTCAGTTCATCATCAAAAATCAGAAGTGTTGCACCCAATGACTCTGCCGCAATACGAAGTTCTTCCATTTTACCCTCACCGAAATATGTGGAGGCTTCAGGGTGGTCCTTGTTTTGAATCATTTCCCCTACAACTTCCGCCTGTGCCGTATAGGCAAGCTCGCGAAGCTCCGCCATAGATTCCTCGGTAGTGTCTTCAAGCGTGTTGAGTGCACCAGTGTGAACTCCGCAAAGTATTACTTTTTCAATTTCTTTTTCTGTTTCGTGCACCGAAAACACCTCCGTATAGAATACCTTCTCCGGTAAATAATAATGGAGAAAGGGGAATTTATATGCGAAAAATAATATATATTGCA
>JAFTUL010000010.1 GCA_017466275.1 Clostridia bacterium
AGAATCTTCAAACTCCTCTTCTGTAAGAGCCTGATATGCATTACTGTAATTAAGGGCAAAAACCACATCGTTATTCTTTGCTTCATTGGCAATACGCACGCTAAAAGCAGGTATTAGCATAGACGCAAGTATAAGTATTACCGCAATTCGGATTATAATATGTTTTTTCATTTTTCTGCTCCTTCATTCTGCGGAATATCCGCATTTTTGCTTTTAAGGATTATTTTAACAATGCCCGAAACCCACAGTATACTTATGTATACTACTCCGCAGGCTGATAGCGGTACAAGGAATAAAACCCTATCCCCTGTAACGGAAGGCATTACCAGTCTGAACATCAGGAAAACTGCCAATGCACTTACTCCTGCAAACATTATTTTTAAGATGTTTTTTACAAAGTCACGGTCAATATAATTACCAGTAACTTTCCTGATTGCAAGAGCAATGCTGATTGCATAAAGGGTAAACAACACGGTGGTTGTAACAGCAATTGCCACTACGCCGTAGTTTACTGCAAAAATATTTATAACAGGCTTTAATGCAATTACTATAATTGTTCCTGCTACCGTATATGAATATTTTCCGTCAAGATACAGAATTTTGTTAAAAAGCTCCTGACACACATAGCCAAATGCACCAAGGGTATATACGGCAAAAAGTATTCCCGTTGTCTTCGCAAGTTCGGAAGTAAATTCTCCCCTTTCATACAAAAGGGAAATAACATTTGTACCGAAACAGCTTGTGACAAGGATAAACGGAACAAATATTGAAAGCATTATTATTATCATAGTCCGCAGAAGCGACCGTACATAATCTATATTGCCCTCTTCGTAGTTTTTGCTGATTGACGGAAAAACAACATTACTCATCGCCACAACGAATACGCTGGCAATTGTTATGAAAAGGTTTGACGCGTAGTTTATGGTAGATGCCGCACCACTGTCACCGCTTACAAAAGCCTTGTCAATCATAAAACATACCTGAAACATCATATTGGAAATGAAAATCCAGATTATTTCACTGTTTCTTCCGGATTTTATAACCTTTTCTTTCTGCTTTACAAAAAGCCTGTATCCGCTTTTATAAAAAGACGGGAGCTGAATTACTATGTGTAAAAACCAACCGATTGTTGTAACAATTCCCACAGTTACAATGTCTATATCCGGTACAAAAAGAGAACTGATAATAATGACATTGAACGGAAGGCTCATTATCGAGCTTATAAAGAAAATCTTGTTATTCTGCAGTACACCTGAAATTATGTATGCTACCAGAACAAAAAGAAGTGACGGAAGCATAATGTACATAAGCGTTAATGCAGTACCCATAGCCTCATCATCAAGTCCCGGAAGTAAAACATTTACAATCGGCTTTGCAGCAATATACATTAAAGCCGTTACCAAAAGGGTAAAAAGAGTGGTTTTCCCGATAAAGCGTGATACATATGCCTGCTTTTTCTCCTCGGTGGAATTTTCCGTCTTGTTAAGATTTTTTATCACAAGGGTAGAAAGAGCAACTCCGACACCCGTAAATATCAGGTTTACAAGTCCGAAAATCTGAAAATACATATCGGTATATGTGCTTGCCCCGAAAACCGAAGCAAAAACAATATCCCTCAGGAAGCCTATTCCCTTTGCCATAAGTATTCCTGCAACAACAATAATATATGTCAAGCCGTTCACTCTTCCACCTCCGTTATACATAACTCCTCAACTATATATTGTACACTATTTTAATGTGATAGTCAAGATTTTAACCAAGTTTAGTGTGTTGGCTTTGAAAATTTTTACAAATCTTTTTTATAGACAAACAGTGTAATTTATAATATAATATCTGTATAAATATCAGGAGTAAGAAAATGAAAAAATTTATCTTTACATTCATTTTAATATTGCTGTGTACTCTTCCTCTTTCCGTTTTTGGTGCAGAGCAGTTCTCATACTCATTTGAGACGCAGGCTGATGCAGATATGTGGTTTGGCGGTGTTTTTGATGACTCCAATCCCTTTGAAAGCGGATTTTCACTATATGTAAACAACCCCTTTGGAGAGGTACGTAATGACCGTGCGACACATGTGCTTGATTACTCTCCAAGCATTAATCTGGAAGGTGGCAAGGTTTATACGTTGAGCGGTTATGTGATGAATCCTATGAGCGACCGCTCCCCCTCTCTGCGTGCATCCGCAGACCGTGGTGCAGGCTCTAATACCGTTATTGCTACAATCAGCGGTATCGGTGACGAATGGGGTTATTTTTCCACTACCTTTTTCGCAGGAGAAAGCGGAGAATATAATCTGTCCCTGCATTTTTCAGGCTGTAGCGTTGATTTTGGTTTGTTTGTAGACGAGCTGAAGCTTGAGGAGATTTCCTGCACGCTGTCCTCTCTTAATCTTAGCGGACCTGATGAAATTATAATTCCCGCTACGGGCAGTATAAAAAATTATTACAGGCCGTTTCTTCTGACTGCTGAAAATCAGGCTGTTGATATACTCTCAAGCTCTAATCTTCATTTTTCAGTACCTGACAGCAAAGGAATATCCTTTAACTCAAGAGATTTTTCCCTTACCGTAACTCACGAAGCATCAGTAGACAGCAATGTTTCAATTGGCTGTGCTCTCCGTAATTACAAAGAACTGACCCCTGCATTTATGCCAATTGCTCTTACAGACAACATTATTGACAACTCTGATTTTTCCAAAGACGATATACTATGGGAAAGTAATGCGGATATAAACCTGCTGAATGAAAACGGCAACAGATACATTAAAGTTCCAATGTCTGATTACGGCGGATTGGGATATTATACCACTATTACTTACAGTAATTCACAACTATTACATAAAGATGCCCTGTATGTAATACGCGCAAGTGTAAAATCAGATATTCCCGAAAAAACAACTCCCATCCACGCGGTAAATACTGCTGAAATACAAGGTGCCACACTCTACTTTACGGTAACGGATATTTCAGATGATAACTGGACGGAAGTTTTCGCCGCATTCAGACCAGAAGAGGACGGTATATATGATATTGCCCTTAATCTTTGTTCACAAGTGGATTGTACCATATTTATTGATGACATAAAGCTTTCCTGCGAGGCTCTCTCTCCCGAATATATTACAATGCACGCTCCGGGAAATATTACGCTCCCCAACATTCAGACATCTTATCCGTTTTCGGCATTACTCCGTAATCAGCTTGGAGATATTCTTCCGTCAGAGGATGTTGTGATTGAAATTTCTGAAAATGACGGCTCTTTCTATTTTGATAATGTAAATAACAGTATTACAGTTTTCCCAGACACTACTCCGGGGACATATACATTAACTGCAACCTACCTCCCTGACCCGGATATTTCGGCTACGCTCGACTTTACAATCAGCTTTGACTATATTGGTGACGGAACATTTGAAAAAACTATTCCCAATGAATGGTGGATGGTTGCTTCCCCTTATGAAAGCTCTCTTTATATGCGCAATGACGGTACAAGCCGCAGAGCACTTATAAACTGCAACGGAAATTATTTTATGCTCCTCAATAACTCCTACGTGCATCTCTTGAAAAATACTCCGTACGTATTTAATTCCGCGTTTTCCACAGCAACGGACTGCACAGGTACACTGTTTATTGAAACCCTTGACAATCAGATGCTTCCTCTTGCACAGTTTTTTATAGCCGGTGGAACAACCCTTGACGAGAAACGCTTACCTGAGCTTTTCCTTGCAGAAGAAGATGCAGTTGGAAGACTTTTCTTCTATTTTGAGTCAAATAACGGAGAACCGTTTACGCTTTATGCCGACAATCTTTCGTTAAAAATTGCATCAATAGTCGCAGTAAATCCCCACATCGTGGGCAGCCCTGTTGTAAACGGTGCTGTTGAAGCAGGATTTACGCTTTTTAACAACATTGCAGAAAATTCCGATTCCTCTGCCTGCTTTGTAAACTGGTATGTCAGCAGCACGCAAAACGGTGTATATGAAGAAGTGAGTACGGCAGAAAGAAATATCTATTTTGATACAACCTTTATAAACAAATATGTATATTTCGAAGTTACTCCCGTCTGTCCCATTACCGGTTTTTCAGGGAACACGGTACGTTCATTACCCTTTCTCGTAACGTATGATTCGCAGGAGAACAGTTCAGCACACACCCCTTTTATTCCCATAATTGAAAACGTGACTGTGGAGGATATACATTTTTCCGATATTGACTCACATTGGGGAAAGAACTATATTGAAAAGCTTGCAAAAAGCGGTGTTGTCAATGGAAAAAGTAAAAACAAATTTAAGCCCGACGACAGTGTTACAAGAGCGGAATTCTCAAAAATGCTGAGTATAGCCTTTTCCGTAAAAAATTCTGCAGATTTGCCGTTGTTTAATGACGTAAAAAATACAGACTGGTATTATGACCATGTCAATTCTCTGTACCTTGCCGGTATCGTTAAGGGTACATCAAACACATCATTCTCCCCTCAAAAAACAATCAGCAGAGAAGAGTCTGTTGTAATGCTTATGCGTCTTTATAACCTTGCGTCTAAAAAGTCTGTTATTCCCGACGTAGACATTTCTTTTAATGATGAATCACAAATTTCCTCCTGGGCTGTTGAAGATGCCCGAAAGGCAGTTTGGCTCAATATAATACAGGGAACATCAAGCGGAAATTTCGCACCAAAGAGAAATCTTACAAGAGCCGAGGCAACCGCACTTATATGCCGTTTGGCTGAAATATTGTATTAATACAAAAAAATAGTATGACTGAATTCAGTCATACTATTTTTATATCATCGCACAAAGGTGCGGTAATTGATATATTTTTCTTTGTTACGGGATGTGTAAAAGATATTTTCCTGCAATGAAGTAAAGTCCTCTCCCCTTTTTGTACAGCTCCATACAAGCTGTCACCATATATAGGACAGTTCATATAGCTCATATGAACTCTTAACTGATGTGTTCTCCCCGTGACAGGAAAAAGATTTACAAGTGAAATTCCGTCTTGGATTTTTACTGTCCTGTACTTAGTAACAGCTTCCTTTCCGTCAGGAGAAACACATCGCAAAATTCCGCTTTCACTTTTCTTTTTTATGGGTGCTGTTATTATTCCATTTTGGGGATTCAGTACTCCATTTATGACTGCAACATATTCTTTTGCTATTCTGCCGTTTTTCATTTCGTCTGTTAAAAAAGCGGCAGAAACGGGATTCTTAGCCATAAGAACAACTCCAGAGGTATCGCGGTCAAGCCTTGTTATAACATGAAACCTACTGTTCTGTCCAAGATAATAAATAACACCGTTTGCCAACGTATCATCCCTGTGCCCTTTTGACGGATGTGTGGGCATTGAACGGGGTTTATTTACTGCAAGTATATCCTCATCCTCGTATATTATATCAAGATGTATTTTTGCAGGGACAATGTTTTGGGAACTCTTTTCGGTCACCGTAACCTTAACAACATCACCGAAAGAGACTTTTTCTATAACCTTTGCAGGTTTGCCGTTAAGCAGGATTCCGCCCTCGGTACGTTTAAGCCTGCGTATAAGAGTTTCGGAAAGCCCTGCTTTCACATTTAAGATGTGTTCTACCTTTTTACCCTCTGATTCTTTTTCTATTGTAATTTCTATTTCTTTTTTCATAGCATTAATAAAATACCTCAACGAGTTTGAGTCCGCAGGCAGGAAGCGTAGCACCTGCTTTTTCTCTTAATTTTTCTTCAAAGATTTCATCAATTGCACTTAAAGGGAGTTTGCCCTCACCTATATCAAGCAATGTACCTACTATAATCCTCACCATATTGTACAAAAATCCGCTGCCGTTTATTTTTACCGATATAATTCCGTTTTCTTCCGTAATGCTAATAAAATTGATTGTCCGTACGGTAGATTTTTTTGTTTTTCCCAAGGAACTGAACCCTTTAAAATCGTGAGTACCGAGAAGCTTATCCGCACCTTTTTGCATAGCTTCAATATCAAATTTTCTGTCGGTCACAAAAACGTATTTCCTTATAAATACGTCAGGCTTTTCGGTAGCTATTTTATATTCGTAGGTCTTGGAAACGGCATTCAGCCGACTGTGGAAACGGAGCTGTGCTTCCTCAACGGATTTTACAAGAATGTCTTCAGGAAGATAATGATTAAGGTAGTCTTTTATTTCCTTACAGTTTAAATCAGTATTGCACTTAAAATTTGCCGTCTGTCCATCTGCGTGAACTCCGCGGTCGGTTCTTCCAGAGGCGTGTATTTCCACCTTTTCTCCGCACATTTTTGAAATTACATTTTCAAATTTCTCTTGTATTGTGTTTTGTGTGTTCCCCTGCCTCTGCCAGCCGTTGTACTTTGTTCCGTCGTAGGAAATTATCATTTTATAGTTTTTCATATAAATTCACCCTTGATGGATATTTTGTGAATATTATTGTATCACAAAACAATGAAAATAGCAAATCAAATAACTATACTCTTACTCCGTCGATATGCAAAAAGCGTGCTGTTTCATATCGGTAGCGTGACAGAGGTTTATTCAGAACATCAGCACTGTGTGATGCTACGAGGATTCGGGGGGATGTGTCTGTAATGATTGCGGTGTGATAAAAATCACCATCTCTTGACCCAAGCTGAACAATATCACCCGGTTTAGCTTCTCCTTTAGGCACAAGAGTTGCATACGGACCCACAGATTGATTATTTACAAGAAAATTATAAAGGTATTCAACTCCTGTCCACGAAGCAGTACGGTCAGAAAGTGAGAGATAATACCATCCAAAAATAGGTGTAAAATTCATTATTCCTGAGCCTGCATAAAGGCATTGAGAGACGAAATTGGTACAATCTCCACCTATCCCGTCAAAATTATAGTATGCCGGATTTCTTGCAAAAGCCCATTTGCGGGCATAATTTACTGCCGCAATTCGGTTATAGGGTATAGTTTGCATATACACTCCTCCTTTATATTATGGTATGTTTTATTTTGGTGGAGTGTTATATTTATGGATATGTTTATAGGGTTCGAGTTCCTGAAAACCTCACCAATGCAAAAAAGACGCCGTACTGGCGTCTTTTCGCATTGGTGGGCCTTCAGGGACGCAATCATTTTGTGATTGCCTTGCTTGACGACCGCTCCGCACTGCTCGCGGTACCCGTCTTCACACCAACTTCGCTAAAAACAATTATCAATTGTTTTCTTAACGCTCGTTGCCCCCTCGGGGTTCGGGTCCCTTTGATGTACTGCACAAAAAATAAGAACCACCAAAAGGTGATTCTTATTTTTTTGGTGGGCCTTCAGGGACTCGAACCCCGGACCGACCGGTTATGAGCCGGTTGCTCTAACCAACTGAGCTAAAAGCCCTTATGGTGACCCGTACGAGATTTGAACTCGTGTTACCGCCGTGAAAGGGCGGTGTCTTAACCGCTTGACCAACGGGCCACTTTTACATCCTTGCGGACACTTGAATAGTATACAATACATATACCCTTTTGTCAAGATTTTTTTAGAAAAAAATCCGCTTGCAGCTGCAAGCGGATTTTCATTAACTTTAAACTTATGCAAGTTCAGCGAAGTACTTAATTGTACGAACCATCTGGCTTGTGTAAGAGTTTTCGTTATCATACCAGGAAACAACCTGTACCTGATAAAGGTCTTCACCGATAGGAGCTACCATTGTCTGAGTAGCATCGAAGAGAGAACCGTATGTGATACCAACGATATCAGAAGATACGATTTCGTCTTCATTGTAACCGAAAGATGCACTTGCTGCTGCTTTCATAGCTGCGTTGATGCCTTCCTTAGTTACGTCCTTACCCTTAACTACTGCTGTAAGGATTGTTGTAGAACCTGTGGGAACAGGAACACGCTGAGCAGCACCGATAAGCTTACCGTTAAGCTCAGGAATTACAAGACCGATAGCCTTTGCAGCACCTGTGGAGTTAGGAACGATGTTAACTGCACCTGCGCGAGCACGACGGAAGTCACCCTTTCTGTGAGGGCCGTCAAGAATCATCTGGTCACCTGTGTAAGCATGGATTGTAGCCATGATACCGGACTGGATAGGAGCGTAATCGTTAAGTGCCTTTGCCATAGGAGCAAGACAGTTTGTTGTACAGGACGCAGCAGAAATGATTGTGTCTTCCTTTGTAAGAGTATCTTCGTTTACGCTGAATACGATAGTCTTGAGGTCGTTACCTGCGGGAGCAGAAATAACAACTTTCTTAGCACCTGCATTGATGTGAGCCTGGCTCTTTTCCTTGGAGCAGTAGAAACCTGTACATTCAAGTACAACGTCTACATCAAGCTTACCCCAGGGGCAATCGTTAGCATCCTTACAAGCGTAAATCATAATTTCCTTACCATCAACAGTGATGCTGTTTTCACCAGCTACTACTGTGTGACCGTCGTATCTACCCTGAGAAGAGTCATACTTAAGAAGGTGTGCGAGCATCTTAGCATCTGTAAGATCGTTGATAGCTACTATCTCGTAACCCTCTGCACCGAACATCTGACGGAATACCAGACGACCGATACGTCCAAAACCGTTAATTGCAACTTTTACTGCCATTTTAAAACATCCTTTCGTGTTTAAAAAATATATAAATAATAAAAATTATTTAAAAGCTTAGATTAATTTCATTGATTCGATAACAGGAGTAACCTTGGGAGTCTGTCCGTCCCAGCCAACAGGTGTGTCTGCTATTTCGTCAACTATCTCGATACCCTTTGTAACCTTACCGAAAGCGGCATAGCTACCGTCAAGGTGAGGAGCATCCTCGTGCATAATGAAAAACTGGCTGGATGCACTGTTGGGCATCTGACTGCGAGCCATGGAAATAACACCGCGAGTGTGCTTCAAGGGGTTGTCAAAACCATTCATCTTAAACTCGCCCTTTATGTTCTTGTCGCTTCCGCCCATACCGTTACCTAAGGGGTCACCGCCCTGAATCATAAAGCCCTTTATAATTCTGTGGAAAGTAAGCCCGTCATAAAAGCCCTCTTCCACAAGGGACTTGAAGTTGGCAACTGTTTCGGGAGCAATATCGGGATATAGCTCAAGCTCGATTTCTCCGCCACCCGTCATAGTAATCTTTACATTAACATTTTCAGCCATTTTTCTGTCTCCTTATACGCATTTTCGCATATCAGTATTATTATATCGTTTTATGTTTATCAATGCAAGCATTTTTTTGGATTTTTTTCAATTAATTTCATTTCCATTTTCATCGTAGCCAAAGTATGTTTGTACCATTTCCTGCAGTGCATCCTTATCCACGAGAACATATGATATTCCGTTTATATATTCCGCTGTTCCGGGCATTGTTACTGTGGTGATGCTACCTGTTCCTATCGACATAACCTGTTTACCGCAGGCAACAACATTTGCAGGACTCATAGACGTTTCCATATCATCCGTTACAATATCGTAAATATCATCGACCTTACCTATATATTTCATCTGAAGCTTCTGTTCCGCAAGAGCGTGTATGAAATCCTGCTGAACTTTTATTCTGTCAAGGTCTCCGTTTTTATATCTGCGGAAACGGACAAGTTGTTCTGATTTATCACCGTCAAGATGCTGCATACCGGGCTGAAGGTCAATGTTAAGATCCTGGTATGGGTCTTTATACTTCATTCTCTGCGGAACATCGAACTCAACACCGCCAAGCTCATCTATACTGTCTCTGAAAGCTTTGAAATTAACTTTTACAAAATGATGAATAGGAATACCTGTAAGATCCTTGATTGCGAGAATGGATGCCTCACTTCCGTATTCACCCTTTTTCATACCGACAGCGTGTACTTCGTTTATCTTATGATATCCGCCTCTGTATTTCACCCTTGTATCACGGGGAATGCTCATTACCGTTGCAGTTCCCTTTTCAGGGTCAATCTGGGCAATCATCATTACATCTGTACGAAGCCCTTCTTTGTCAGTACCCATTACAAGGATGTTGCATTTTTCCTTGGAAATGCGGACATATTCAAGAGTATCTTCGTTAAATTCGCTTGCAATACTGCTGTAAGGGGTTGTATAAATCCTTGCAACATATATACCACTCAACGCTGCCACAGCCATAAGACAGGAAATTAAAAAGGATGCCACAATACTTTTTACAACCTTTTTAACTCTATGCCTTTTCTTCCTTTTTATGCGTCTTTCTCTTTCAATAGCTTCGTGATGTCTGTGCTTTTTTCTTTTTATTTCCTCTCTGTGTAATTCTCTATCCATATAATAAAAACCTCACCGTTTGTAAGATTATGCCTAGTTTTTGCTTTCTACATTTTACCACAAAATCCTGCACAAGTCAATCTATATGAAAAAGTTATGGTTGTTAATTTGAAAAATTTAATTTTTGTTCATATATTTTACCTCATTTGAATACAAATAATACCATACAGAAAAATTATAAAATATTTTTTAAAAAAGCCTTGACATTCAGAAAGTCTTTTGTTATAATTATCAACGTTGTCGGCACTAATGGCAACCAAATGGGAGCATAGCTCAGCTGGGAGAGCATCTGCCTTACAAGCAGAGGGTCATAGGTTCGAGCCCTATTGTTCCCACCATTTGGCCCGGTAGTTCAGTTGGTTAGAACGCCAGCCTGTCACGCTGGAGGTCGAGGGTTCGAGCCCCTTCCGGGTCGCCAAATGCCTTTGTAGCTCAGTCGGTAGAGCAATGGACTGAAAATCCATGTGTCACTGGTTCGATTCCAGTCGAAGGCACCATCTATGCGGGAGTGGCTCAGTGGTAGAGCGTCACCTTGCCAAGGTGAACGTCGCGAGTTCGAATCTCGTCTTCCGCTCCAAACAC
>JAFTUL010000011.1 GCA_017466275.1 Clostridia bacterium
ATTGACGGCTACAAAGACCTTTGTACTGAAAGTCCGTTTGATAAGTGCGACCTCAATGTAATTGTAACAGAGAATCTTGAAATGTACAGAACAAGAAAAGTCCGTATCCTCAACGGCGCACATACTTCTTTGGTTCCTTATGCGCTTCTTGAAGGCTTTGACACTGTAAAATCCTGCGTAGATAATGAGAAAATGCTTGCACACATTAAGAGCTGTGTATTTGACGAAATTATTCCCACACTTGACCTTCCCAAGGAAGAGCTTATCGAATATGCAAACAGCGTAATTACACGTTTTTCCAATCCTTACATAAAGCATTATCTCTCTTCCATTGCACTTAATTCCGTAAGCAAATTCAAGGTACGTGTTCTCCCCTCTATTCTTGAATACATTAAGCGTTATGACAAAATGCCCGAAACACTTATTTTCTCATTTGCAAAATTAATTGACTTTTACAGAACAGATATGACAAATGATGATAAGGATGTCTGTGACTTTATGAAGACAGCTTCGGTAGAAGAAATTCTTGCAAATAAATCTCTTTGGGATGAAGACCTTACTTTCCTTTGCGAGGAGGTAAAAAAATATGTTAATAAATGAGCTTGATAATGTTGAAATTAACCTTGAAGACGGACATAAATATGCAAGAGTTGATATTAAAAAAGGCGAAAACATAATAAAGTATGGACAGCCAATTGGTCATGCGACAGAGGATATAAAAAAAGGCGACCACGTACACACACACAATATGAAAACTAACCTTTCCGGTGAACTTGAGTATGTGTATGAGCCGGGAGAAGTCAAACGCGGCAAAATCACAACAGACCGCACTTTTATGGGATACAGAAGAAAAGACGGGAATGTCGGAATCAGAAATGATGTATGGATTATTCCCACCGTCGGCTGTGTAAATTCTCAGGCAAAGGTTATTGCTGAAAAAACAGGTGCAAAGGCATTTACTCATCCTTTTGGTTGTTCGCAGCTTGGTGACGATCATCAGACAACACAGCTTGTATTAAAGGGACTTGTAAATCATCCCAATGCCGGCGGTATTCTTGTTCTCGGGCTTGGATGTGAAAACAACTACATCGACCATTTTAAAACAGTACTTGGTACCTGGGATGATGAAAGGGTAAAATTCCTTAACGCTCAGGAATCTGAAGACGAAATTGAAGAGGGTATCAAAATTGTAAAAGCACTTCAGGAAAATGCAAAGAAAGAACAGCGTGTTCCTGTAAGTATTTCAGAACTTAAAATCGGTCTTAAATGCGGAGGAAGCGACGGTTACAGCGGTATTACCGCAAATCCCCTTGTAGGTAGGCTTTCCGACTTTCTCATTTCTATGGGAGGAAGCTGTGTTCTTACTGAAGTTCCCGAAATGTTCGGTGCAGAGCATCTTCTTATGAAGAGATGCAAAAACAAAGAAATTTTCGACAAAACAGTTTCTCTTATTAATAACTTCAAGCAATACTTTATAAGACACAATCAGGTAGTTTACGAAAACCCCTCTCCCGGAAATAAAGCAGGTGGAATTACAACTCTTGAGGAAAAATCACTTGGTTGTGTTCAAAAGGGCGGTCTTTCAGAAGTTGTAGATGTACTTGACTACGGAGATATGCTTAAAGAAAACGGTCTTTCACTTCTTAACGGACCTGGAAACGATATTGTTGCTGTAACAAACCTTACTGCAGCAGGCGTACATATGATTCTCTTTACAACCGGACGCGGTACTCCACTCGGTGCACCCGTACCCACAATAAAGATTGCAACAAATCATAATCTTGCAGTAAAGAAAGCTAACTGGATTGACTTTGATGCAAGCCCGATGCTTGATGGAATTGACCCCACAGAAGCACTCCTTGACTACTGTATTGAGGTTGCAAACGGAAAAGAAGCGAAAAACGAAATTAACAAATGCGAAGAAATCTCAATATTTAAAGACGGCGTAGTTCTGTAACCACAAAAAATCCTGAGGTATAACACCTCAGGATTTTTTAATATCTGGATTTATATGTCAGGCTTTCTTCTTGGTAAGAGACTTCATCACGAAGAGGAATGCTATTATAAGCACAATACCTACGGGAAGAAGTATGTATGCACTCTTTATAAACGCAGAAAGAAGATACATTACAAAAGAGATAGCCGCAACGCTGATTGCATAGGGCATCTGTGTAGCAACGTGGTTAATATGGTTACATTCACCGCCTGCAGAGGACATAATCGTTGTATCGGAAATGGGTGAACAATGGTCACCGCAAACTGCACCTGCAAGACATGCAGACATACCAATAATAAGATTTACGCTGTCTGCAGGGAAAATAGCTACAACGATGGGAATAAGAATACCGAATGTTCCCCATGATGTACCTGTTGAGAAAGAAAGGAAGCAGGCAACAAGGAATATGATTGCCGGAAGGAAATCAGCAAGACCTGCTGCAGCACCCTCCATAAGGGCTGCAACGAAATCAGCAGCACCAAGAAGGCCTGTCATATTCTTAAGTGCAGTTGCAAGAGTAAGAATAGTAATAGCAGGTACCATTGCAATGAAGCCCTTTGGAACACAATCCATCGCTTCTTTGAAAGTCATTACACGGCGTGCTACCATATAAATAATAGTGATAACAAGCGCCAAAAGTCCGCCCCAAGGAAGACCGACAGTTGCATCTGTGTTGGAAAATGCATCGATAAAGTTCGCACCGTCAAGGATGCCGCCAACATAAACAAGAGCAAATACACAGATTACAATCAGAGTAATTATTGGGAAAAGAAGGTCGATAACTTTGCCTTTTGCAGAGGGAGTTACCTGTTCGCTTTCTGCACGGTCACCTGTTGTGTAAAGGTCGCCCTTTTCGATAGCATTCTTTTCATGAAGAGCCATGGGACCAAAGTCAAACTTCATAAGTGCAATTGCAATAATGAATACGAGTGTAAGTAATGAATAGAAGTTAAAGGGGATCGCTCTTATGAAGAGGCTGAGTCCCTGTCCTTCGGGAGCAAATTCAGAAACTGCTGCAGCCCATGAAGAAATAGGAGCAATCATACAGATGGGAGCTGCTGTTGCATCTATAAGATAAGAAAGCTTCGCTCTAGAAATCTTGTGAGAATCTGTTACAGGACGCATTACAGAACCAACTGTAAGACAGTTAAAATAGTCGTCAATGAAAATAAGTACACCAAGAACAAATGTAGCGAGCATTGCGCCTGTTCTTGACTTGATGTTCTCTTTTGCCCACTTACCGAATGCAGCACTACCGCCTGCCTTGTTTACAAGGGCAACTATTGCACCAAGTACTACAAGGAATACGAAAATACCTGCTGTACCGGAAACAGCCGCAACAATACCTTCATTTAAAATATTGTCAACGGATTTCAGCGGTGCAAAGTTAGCGGCAAACATACCACCTACCAAAACACCAACAAAAAGAGAGCTGTAAACCTCTTTAGTAATGAGTGCAAGACCGATAGCAATTACCGGTGGAATTAATGACCACCATGTTCCAACCATAGGACTTGCAACTTCACCCTCTGCAAAAGCTGCTAAAGGGAAAAGCACGCACAATGACATAATCAATGTGCAAATTGTGAAAAGCAAATTTTTTCTTTTCATTTTTATCCTCCTTTGTTCGACAAAAAAAGGTCACGGTTGCACCGTGACCTTAAATTAATTTATGCTACCCGATAGCACTCCACATTTACTGTGACAGTCCGGCAGATATTCTCTGACGGACCAGCATATATTACCTGGCAAGTAACACACACTTCGGCGAATACTCCTTTCAACATCCTAAATTTGCCACAACGGAAATTTACTGATAGCAATCGCACCTCTACCTAATTTGTCGTATTAATTTATTTCATAATAACAGAAATTGAAAATTTTGTCAATACAATTCATTAATAAACATATGATTCGGGATTTATCGGCTCACCTTCTGCCCAAATTTCAAAATGGAGATGAGGTTCGTCACGCTTTTCCACAGCAGCACTGTCCCCTACTTTTGCGATAGCTTGTCCGCTTTTTACGCTGTCACCTTTTTTTACATAAATTTTTTCGTCAAGGTTTTTATATACAGAAGTAATATTTCCGTCATGTGTAATTTCGATGGTGTACCCCCAAAGTGAATCCTTATATGTTTTTGAAACAACTCCATCCCAGGTACTTTTTACCTCCGTACCTTTTTCCGCACTGTAATCGATGCCGGTATGGGCTCTCCAATCCCCCATTGTTTTTGAATAAACAGCCTTTTGGGAATATTCTTTCAAAACAGCTTGTCCACAGGGAAAATTCATTCTTGACGGCGGCGTTTTTTCTGTTTTTGTACTTTTTGTGGTTTCAGATTCCTTAGAGATTTCTTTTTCTACTTTCTCAGTTTTAGAATCCGTAGGCAAAGATTCTTCTTTTACAATTTCAGATTCTTTAGTCAGTTGTGAATTTTTCTCATTATCCCTCATAGCAACTGCCCTTCCTATAATAAAGCAAAGTATAAAAACTGCAACTACAACGGCAACAGAAACCGATGTTGAAATTCTTTTCATAAGACCACTCCTCTCACCTCAAAGTATTCCCACTATACTTTAATTTAAACGGAATCAATTTCCGTACCCTGATAATAATGCTTCAAAATATCGATGTAACTATACCCCTCTTTTGCCATTGTATTGGCGCCATACTGACTCAGTCCCACACCATGACCGTA
>JAFTUL010000012.1 GCA_017466275.1 Clostridia bacterium
CATATTTTCCCTTCTTTCTGCTACTGTTTTAATATTGATAAGGTGTTTTACACCAACGTTTTCTGATACCGAGTTACCGCCCCAGGAGCCACAACCGAGTGTCAGCGAGGGAGCAAGCTTGAAGTTATAAAGGTCACCGATACCGCCGTGAGAAGAGGGAGTATTCACTAAGATTCTGCAGGTTTTCATTCTTGAAGCAAAAGAGTTAATCTTCTCCTTTTCTGTAACTTCATTAAGGTATACAGAAGATGTATGACCGAAGCCGCCGTCCTCAACAAGTCTTTCCGCCTTTTCAAGAGCTTCTTCAAAGTCCTTTGCCTTGTACATTGCAAGTACGGGAGAAAGCTTTTCGTGTGCAAATTCTTCTGAAATTTCAACGGATTCAACCTCACCGATAAGGATTTTTGTACCCTCGGGAACAGTTACACCTGCAAGCTCTGCAATTTTAAAAGCAGACTGACCAACGATTTTTGCATTGAGCGCACCGTTGATGATGATTGTCTTTCTTACCTGTTCTGTCTCTTTCTCATTTAAGAAGTAGCATCCTCTGGTAGCAAATTCTTCTTTAACCATATCGTAAATGCTTTCAAGAACGATTACTGCCTGCTCGGATGCACAAATCATCCCGTTATCAAAAGTCTTGGAATGGATGATTGAGTTTACTGCCATAAGTATGTCAGCAGAATCATCAATAATTGCAGGGGTATTACCTGCACCAACGCCGAGTGCGGGCTTACCGCTTGAATATGCAGCTTTAACCATTCCGGGACCGCCTGTTGCGAGGATTATGTCTGCTTCTTTCATTACTGTATTTGTCATATCAAGGCTAGGAACATCTATCCAGTCAATGATTCCCTCGGGAGCACCTGCACTTACTGCTGCTTCAAGGACAAGCTTTGCTGCAGCAATTGTACAGTTCTTCGCTCTGGGATGTGGGGATATTATAATAGCATTTCTTGTTTTAAGAGCAAGAAGGCACTTGAATATAGCAGTTGATGTGGGGTTTGTTGTGGGAATAACTGCAGCAACCACACCGATAGGTTCAGCAATTTTCTTTATGCCGAATGCACTGTCTTCTTCTATGATACCGCAGGTCTTGGTATCCTTATAGGCATTATATATATATTCTGAAGCGTAGTTGTTTTTAATAACCTTATCTTCAACAATACCCATACCTGTTTCTTCTACTGCCATTTTTGCAAGAGGGATTCTTGCTTTATTTGCAGCAGATGCGGCAGCTAAGAAAATTTTATCAACCTCAGCCTGAGTGTAAGTTGCGAAAACCCTCTGTGCTTCTCTTATGCGTTGTATTGCCTGTTCGAGCTTTTCAACGCTGTCTACGATTTCGTAATTCATTATTTATTCCTCCTGATTATTCTAATATACTAATTGATTATTCATACGAGCTGATACAGTACTTCTTTCCATACTTATACCTCTCTTTTAACACTTATGTATAATAGCATAAAAAAATTTTCTTGGGAATTATTAAAATGTTATATCAGTATATCAATATCGATATAACATCCGACAAAAAAACCGATGTGAAAACCTTTCTTTCACATCGGCCGGCAGTTTATATATACTTGTGTTTTGAATTGTATAGCTCCGTTATAAACTGTTTATCAAGTTTACTTAATTTATAACCTTTCTTATAAATAAGAACATCTTTATAAACCTTTTGATTTTCCTTACATTTCTTTTGTATCAGACTGTACCTTTTCAGAAGCTTATCCGGGAGCGGAGATACCCACATAAAGGTTTCGGGGTTTTCCGAAAGTAAATCATACTGACTTGCCCTTTCAAAAACAAAGATTCGCCTTCCGATATTATCGGGAAGCTCCTCCTTCACAACCTTGGACAGAGGAAGTGACGGAACATAAGGGTCTGCATGGGCTATTTCAATATAGTCTGTCAAATCATCAAAGGTAATATCCTCAATCTGTGCCAGATAACTGTCCTTATGCATAATCAGACGGTAGGAAAATTCTGTTATAAGCTCGTAGCTCAGCCCTTTTTCTTCAAGCATTGCCTTAAAATACTTATCATAGTTTTCCGCATATCTGATGATACCTAATTTATAATCATGGTCCAGAATATTGTTTATCGTCCGTTTTGAATTGGTTTCTTTGTAGAAAAGCTCCGCATCATGGCTTCCCAAAGTTTTGGAAAATTCTGCAAAAGCATCTGATATATAGCTGGCACGGGGAACACTGATAGAAAACTTCAGCTTTTTTGCAGAGCCGTCTTTATACATAGCCTCCACGTTTTCAATTTGCTTTAATATACTTTTTGCATAGCTTATAAACTCTTCCCCCTCGGGAGTAAGAAACATTCCCTTGGTACTGCGGTCAAAAATTGTAATGCCCAAATCCGCTTCCAATTCCTTTATTGACCTGCTGATATTCGGTTGTGCAATGAGCAAAACCTCTGCCGCTTTGCTAAGGGAGCCTGCACGTGCCACCTCAACTGCGTATTTCATATGCAATATATTCATGTAGATTCTCCTGATTGTTTATTATTATTTAAATTATACCATAATAAGGTATTATGTCAATTATTTTCCCATCTCATTATTTTTATAATTACTTTGTGCAGTTCTTGACAACTTTTTTGCCGTAGTATAAAATATAGGAAGATGTTAAATAGTAAAGAGGGAGGATTTTTATGGACAGTTTAATAAAAGAGCTTCGTGAGAAGCATTTTTTACCACGTGATAAGTTTTATAAGCTTTTGTCCACAAATAAATATGACGCCCTTCTTTTTGAATCTGCCGACGAAATAAGGCAGTCTGTTTACGGCAGGGATGTATATATACGCGGTCTGATTGAGTTTACCAATTACTGCAAAAATGACTGCTACTATTGCGGAATACGGTGCAGTAACAAAAATGCTGTCAGGTACCGCCTTACAAAAGACGATATTCTTGAATGTTGCCGTGAGGGATACGAGCTTGGATTTCGCACATTCGTGCTGCAGGGCGGAGAGGACCCCTATTTTACAGATGAAAGAATGGTGGATATTGTAAAAAGTATCCGCGGAGAATTTCCCGACTGTGCAATAACACTTTCCATTGGAGAAAAATCATATGAGAGTTACCTTTCTTACTACAATGCAGGTGCAAACAGATTTCTTCTTCGTCACGAAACGGCAGAAAGCGACCACTATAACAAGCTTCATCCCGAATATATGAAGCTTGAAACCCGCAAAAAGTGCCTTTTTGACCTGAAGAAAATCGGGTATCAGGTAGGAAGCGGATTTATGGTCGGCTCTCCTTTTCAGACTATGGATAATATAATTTCCGATTTGGAATTTCTTTACGAGCTTCAGCCCGATATGATTGGTATAGGTCCGTATATAGTGCATAAAGAAACTCCATTTAAGGAATATGAAAGCGGAAGCGTGGAACTGACAGTAAGGCTTATTGCGATTTTGCGTCATATGTTCCCTCATTCTCTCATTCCTGCTACTACGGCATTGGGAACGCTTCACCCTAACGGCAGAGAGATGGGACTTAAAGCAGGTGCGAATGTCGTTATGCCAAACCTGTCTCCAAGAGCATACAGGAAGCTCTACGATTTGTACGAAAACAAGCTCTCCACGGGTGAGGAAGCCGCACAGAGCCGCAGGGCACTTGAGAAAAAGGTTAAGGCTGCAGGATATAATGTTGTAACTGCAATCGGAAACGTAAAAAGGTGATATAGATGACTAAATGCTTAATCGCAATGAGCGGCGGTGTCGACAGTGCCGTTGCGGCACTCCTTGTAAAAGAAAAAAATACGGATTGCATTGGTGCAACTATGAAGCTTCTCGGCGGTGGCGGAATTGAGCTTGACGAGCAGCACGCCTGCTGTTCAAAAGAAGATATTGAGGATGCAAGGAAAGTTTGTGAAAGGCTCGGTATGGAGCACTATCTATATGATTTTTCCGAACATTTTGCAGATATGGTTGTAAAAAAGTTTGTTCACGCATATGAAACAGGTGCAACGCCAAATCCATGCATAGAATGTAACCGATATTTAAAGTTTGAAAGGCTTTTTAAAGAGGCAGAAAACTTAGGTTGCAGTCACATTGCAACAGGGCATTACGCACGTGTTGAGTATGACAAGGAAAATGGCAGGTGGATTCTAAAAAAGGCAAGGGATTTATCTAAAGACCAGAGTTATGTGCTATATTCCCTGACCCAGAATCAGCTTTCTAAGGTTATTTTTCCGTTAGGTGATATGACCAAGGCGGAGGCACGCACCATTGCAGAAGAAAACGGTTTTATAAATGCACATAAGAAAGAAAGTCAGGACATATGCTTCGTAAAGGGAGAAGATTATACCGACTTTATCGAGAGATATACAGGAAAAACCTATCCTGACGGAAATTTCGTGGATGATGACGGAAATATTCTTGGTACGCACAAGGGTATTATCCGCTACACGGTGGGGCAGCGAAAAGGGCTAGGACTTTCTCTCCCTGCTCCCCTTTACGTTTGCAGACTGGATACAGAAAAAAACGAAGTTGTTCTCTGTCCCCACGAGGGGCTTTTCTCGAGAGAGCTTACCGCAACAGATATAAACCTTATCAGTGTGCCTGACCTCTACACCCCAAAAAAAGTTAAGGCAAAGGTGCGTTACCGCCATACAGAGCAGGACGCTACGGCGGTGCAGATTGATGAAAACACAATCCGCGTTACATTTGACCAGCCGCAAAGAGCCATCACCAAGGGGCAGGCAGTTGTCCTCTATGACGGTGATGTTGTTGTCGGCGGTGGTACAATAATATAAAAGGAGTGCAATTATGAAAGAAACATTATTTAAACTTACTTACGGACTTTTTGTGCTATCCGCACGAGATGGAATGAAAGACAATGGTTGTATAATAAATACTGTTATGCAGGTTACGGATACTCCATTGCAGATTGCAGTTGCAATTAACAAAAACAATTACACCCTCGAAATGATTGAAAAAAGCGGTGTTTTCAACGTGAGTGTTCTTTCTGAGGATGTTCCGTTCTCCGTATTTGAAAGATTCGGTTTTAAAAGCGGACGAACAGAAGATAAATTCTCCGATTTTGAGTACAAACAGCGTTCCTGTAATGATGTTTATTACCTTACCAACTACACCAATGCTTATATAAGTGCAAAGGTCGTAAATATGATTGACTGCGGAACACATATGATGATTATAGGCGAGGTTACGCAGGCACTTACTCTTTCCGACAAGCCTTCTGTAACTTACGACTACTATTTCAAGAATATCAAGCCCAAGCCCGATGCAAAGAAAAAAGGCTATGTATGTAAAATCTGCGGATATGTGTATGAGGGTGACCCACTTCCCGAGGATTTTATCTGTCCATGGTGCAAGCATCCGGCAAGTGATTTTGAACCATTACAATAAGTCAAAAAATGCTATCAACTATGAGTTGATAGCATTTTTAAGTTTCATATTATTTCTTACCTGTAGAGCCGAATCCGCCCTCTCCGCGCTCGGTATCGTCAAGCTCGTCTGACAGAACAAAGTCTGCAACTACATAGGGTGCGATTACAAGCTGGGCAATTCTTTCTCCATTGTCTATTGATTGCGGTTCGCTAGAGTGGTTATGAAGTGCCACCATTAATTCCCCACGGTAGTCACTGTCTACAACGCCAACCTTATTGGCAGGTGCAAGACCTCTTTTTGAAGCGATACCGCTTCTTGCATAGATAAGTCCTGCATATCCTGTGGGGATTTCCATTGCAATTCCAGTATGTATAAGCTTTGTTTCGTGTGGATTGATTGTAACTGTTTCCCCTGTGCAGGCGTAAAGGTCTGCCCCTGCGGCAAATTCACTGCCGTATGTTGGTATTATTGCATTTTCATCAAGTTTCTTGATCCTTACTGAATATTTATCCATCTTACTCGTTCCTTTCTATGCTTCGTAAATATCGCCGCTGCCCATTGTCCTCTCCCACTTTCCGGGAAGAAGAACAACCTCTCCCTTTTTGAGGGTTTCAGCTACATCTATAATACGCTGATTGGATGAGCCGCGGAATAAAAGAGCTGCACTTTTAAGTTCGTCCACAAATCTGCCGTCAACTAAAACATCAATATTTTGAAGAAGCTCCAAAATGTCGCTATCCTCAGATTTTAAAAGCTCTTCATCAAGTAAAAACCCCGTATAGCACCAGATGTTTTTTTCGGGATATAGCTCTCTGAATTTTTTTGTAAGGGAAATAAGCCCTGCCCTGTTTTCCTTTTCAAAAGGCTCTCCGCCAAGAAGTGACAGTCCCGTAATGTGTGCGGGTTTGCAGGCATCCAATATTTCTTTTTCAATTTCCTTGGTCATAGGGTTGCCGTAGTTAAAATCCCACGCTTCCTTATTGAAACAGTTTTTGCAGTGATGTCTGCATCCGCTGACAAAAAGGGAAACTCTTACCCCAGGGCCATTGGCAATATCAAATTTTTTAACTGTTGCTATGTTCATTGTTTTCAACTCTTTAAATTAGGGTACGAAACTTTCGTACCCTAAAATTATTCTTATAAATGGAGAACTCTTTCCTTAATCTCCTGTGTTCTTCCCTGATTCCAGAACTGTGTTCCGATATATCCGCAGGTACGGCGAGCTACATTAAGCTTGGACTGGTCGGTATTACCGCAGTTGGGACACTTCCATACAAGCTTTCCATGCTCATCCTCGTGAACCTCTATTTCACCGTCAAATCCGCAATCCTGACAATAGTCGCTCTTGGTATTAAGCTCCGCATACATAATATTGTCATAGATAAATCTCATTACGGAAAGAACAGCATCGAGGTTATTCTGCATATTGGGAACTTCCACATAGCTGATTGCACCACCGGGAGAAAGTGCCTGGAATTTCGCTTCAAGAGCAAGCTTATCAAATGCATCAATATCCTCGGTTACGTGTACGTGGTAGCTGTTTGTAATATAGTTCTTATCTGTTACACCCTTGATTATGCCGAATCTCTTCTGAAGACACTTTGCAAACTTATAGGTTGTGCTTTCAAGAGGTGTGCCGTAAAGTGAATAGTCAATATTTTCTTCCGCTTTCCACTTAGCTGTGTATTCATTAAGCTTCTTCATAATTTCAAGGCCTAATGCTTCACCCAGAGGCTCGGTCAGTTTCTTACCGTTAAGGCTGTATACACATTCCCAAAGACCTGCATAGCCAAGAGAAATTGTGGAATAGCCGCCGTGAAGATACTTGTCAATCTTCTCACCTTTTTCAAGACGAAGAAGCGCACCGTGCTGCCAGAGGATGGGAGCCGCATCGGAAAGTGTTCCTGTAAGTCTTTCGTGACGTGCCTGAAGTGCTCTGTGGCAAAGCTCCATTCTCTCGTCAAAAATCTTCCAGAACTTCTCCATATCTCCCCCTGCAGAAAGACCAATATCAACAAGGTTAACAGTTACAACGCCCTGATTGAATCTGCCGTAATACTTGGGCTTGCCGTCCTCATCAACAAAGGGTGTGAGGAAGCTTCTGCAACCCATACAGGTGTAACAATGACCGTCCCCGTTTTTGTCAACCTTGTTCTGGAGCATAATCTTCTCGGAAATATAGTCGGGTACCATACGCTTTGCAGTACATTTTGCCGCAAGTTTGGTAAGCTCCCAATATTTAGAACCCTCTGTAATGTTGTCTTCTTCTAATACATAAATAAG
>JAFTUL010000013.1 GCA_017466275.1 Clostridia bacterium
ACTGTAGCCTTTCTCCTCCCTTTCGGATTCGTTGGGACTGTGAGTACCGCTGTAATACTTTACTCCCTGCAAAAATTCCACGGGGGCATACTTTGAAAGGTCGTGACGAAGTCCCTGCCACAGTATCCCCGCCTTACTGCAATGGCGGATTACTGTGTGCCGGTGTCGGGTTATTGTTTTGAAGTGCCCGAGGGCATTTTTAAGATAGTTTGTTTTCAAGGGAGGCACCTTCTTTCCTATATAATATAACATATTTTCAGGCAGAACGCAATATCGTTCCCCCTGTTTTATAACACAATCCTGAACTCCGTTCCCTTTCCGGGAGTACTTTTTACTGTAATCGTTCCGCCGTGAAGCTTGATTATGCTTTTTGCCATCGAAAGCCCTAATCCGCTGCTACCGTATTCGTCATTGCGGACATCATCAACTCTGTAAAAACGAGTCCATATCTTATCAATGTGTTCTTTGGCTATTCCGACGCCATTGTCTGCAACAACAATTTCCGTTCTGTCGCCAAGCTTTGTTGCGGAAACAGAAACACTGCCTGACTCATTACTATATTTTATTCCGTTGCTGATTAGATTGGTAATTGCCGAGAGAATCAAGGATTCATCTGCATCCACGATAGTGCCTTCGGCAACATCTGAAAAAAGCAAAATTCCTTTCTGTGACGCCAGTTCTTTCATACTGTCAATGGCAATATCGATAAGCACGCCGAGGTCAACTTTTTCTTTGTTAAATTTCTGTCTGTTCTGATCGATTCTGGCAAGGAGCAGAAGTCTTGATACAAGCTTTGAAACCTGCTTTGATTTATCAACTATCGTCTGTGCAAGCTCCTTTTCTTTCTCATCTTTTGCAATATCCAAAAGATACTCGCCTTGCGCAAGAATAACGCTGATGGGTGTTCTCAGTTCGTGCGAAGCATCAGATGTGAACTGTTTTTCCTGCTTAATTAGGTTTTCAATTTTATCAAGCATTTTATTAAGTGTTATTGACAGGTGATGAAGTTCATCCTCTTTTGCATCAGGTGTGATTTCTATTCTTCTGGTAAGGTCTTTCTGGCGGGAAATGTCATTTGCAGTCTTTACTATATTGTTTACCGGTCTGAACGCTCTTTTAGTAATATAGTATCCGCCAAGTGCTGTTAAAAGCAAAATAAGCGGTATTAAAATCAGCATAATTATAATCGCTGAACGTCCCAAAAGCATTGTGGAATTAACCGATTCCACACCTCTTACCCAAAAACCGCCACGCATTCCGGATGGTGATGGAGTTCTGGTATCATAAACAATATACTCTTTTCCATCAAGGCTTTCTCTTCGGGGGATGCCTTCTACAAAAGGAACATTTACAACATCATAATTATACTGTCCTACAAGATATTTTCCATCTATTGCGTAAATAGATACATTTTTAAACTCTTCTTTGCTTTCGACAATTTCAAACACACCTGGTTGACGCTTAGATAATTTTTCAGTTACCTGTGTAACCTGAAGAATGACATCCTTTTCAACACTGTCTATTGAAAGCTGATAAGAAAGTCCGCCGACAAGCGACAGTACAACCACGATTAAAACAAACATAAGTGAGGTGTACCATATTGTTATTCTTGTTTTTATAGAAGTGATTTTTTTCATTTTCAATCTTCCTTTATAACATATCCAACATTCTTGATAGTATGAAGGAGTTTTTTCTCAAAGCTATCATCAATTTTCTTACGAAGGTGATGTATATACACCTTAATCACATCGCTTGAGCCTTCATATTCATAGTTGCGGATGTTTTCCTCAATCTTCTCTTTTGAAACAATGATACCTTTATTCCGCATAAGGTATTCAAGCACAGAGTATTCCTTTGAAGAAAGCTCTATTTCTGTATCTCCGCGCTTTACAGCTCTTGCTACAGTATTAACGCTTAAATCTGCAATTTCAAGTACGGTGCCTGTTACGTTTTCTTTCACACGGAGCATTGCTCTTATCCTTGCACATAAAACATCAAAGGAGAATGGTTTTGTAAGATAATCATTTGCACCAAGGTCAAGTCCCGCTATAATATCTTCGTCCGAATCCTTTGCCGTAAGCATCAAAACGGGAGTGAGTATTTTCTTGTCACGCATTGTGTGAAGAACATCAAAGCCGCTTAGTTTCGGCATCATAACATCAAGTATAATTCCGTCATACTGTGTGTTTTCTATATAATATAAAGCATCCTCGCCATCAAAACAGCTATCAACCGTATAACCGATTTTTGTCAGTCTTTCCGTCAATGTTTTATTAAGATGCTTTTCATCTTCAACAACCAAAAGTCGCATAATTTCACCTGCCTACTTGTATTATACAACATTTTTTGAAAAATGTAAATTGACGACTTCACTTAAAAGTAAAGCCGCCTGATATTTACATTATTTTTGCTTTTTTCCAAATCCACCCCTCATAAACTGTCCTAAATCAGTAAGATTCAAATGTGATGCATCAACAAGTTTTGAAGAATCTGTCCTCTGACTTTCAGATGTTGATGAAATCAAGCCGTCTAACTGACCTTTAACACTTTCAGCACGGAGCATTACTGCATTATATAACACTTCAACACCTTTTGTGTATTCCTCATAAGTGTACATACTATTGGGATCAGTCTTCACAAGCTCGTCTATCTGCTCTATAATTCTGTTGTATGTTTCTTCACATTTGCCACCATACAGATATTCATTCACAAGTTTATTATAATATTCGTGATAACGAGCTTTGTATTCTTCGTTTTCTAAAACAAAGTCGAAAAGCCTTGTCCCTTGCCACAGATCGTCAATAGGCTCGTTGATAACAGTTGTTCCGTCTCCTCGGTGCATTCCGCCAAAGGCAAGGTTATAATCCCACGGCAGAATACTGATTTGTCCGTTTGCTTCGTACAAATAATAATTGTGTGCCATATTACCGCTTAGACTGTCATCATTAACGGAAAAATTATGAACTGCCATATATTTCAGCACCTGCTCAACATCAATATATTTTTCTATATTGGTTTTGCCGTGAACATTTTTAAGAGCCTCAACAACTCTCCTGTGGTCAGCCTTTGTGCTGTCAGTAACCTCTCCATCCCATATCGTCTGATAACTGTCCAAATCATCATCTGTGTAATTCAGATTGCCACCGCCACGACCTACTCTGCCACCACCGAAATCACCTTTTGGAAAAACTCTTCTTTCGGTCTGCCTTTCTTCACTTTGAGCATTATTTTCAAAGTCAGGAGGCATTGGCATACCGCCCTCAAAGCCTTCAACATTGTTTTTATTATCGTTATGATTCATACTGTCGGGCTTATATAAATATCCCTTTTTCATACCGAAATTACGAAGCATAAAACTATCCTCAACAGCTTCAAGTGCAAGGTAAACACCCCAATACTCATCGTTTACAGAAATCTTTGCATAGTTGTAGAGGGAAGCATCTGCATCCAAATATTGAAACATATCATAAATGATTGCTTCTTTCATATTAGTAGTATCTGCATAACTGTTATTAAGAATCAATTTATCTAACCCAAAGCAAGTCTGCCCATCCACGAATTGGTCAAATTCAAGTTTGAAACTATATCTGTTATTATCGGGATCTCTTGCGATAGAAGAAAGACTTGTATTGCCTTTTGGTCTTATTCCAACCTGCTTAAATGTAGTGCCGTTTATTGCAATATCGCATTCATAATACTCTTCCTTCTGTGCATTTTGGAGCATTTCATCCCATTTATCATTATCCATAACTATGTTAATTTCAAGGACGCTATCGGTATCAAAGAGCTTATCCTGATATTCCATACTGTAACCCGTAGTATTTACAACGGGCAAAAGTTTGTCGTAAAATGTCATTGCAAGAACACACAGAACTAAAACAGCGGACATGAGTATAATCGTTATTTTTGAAATATATTTACTTGATAGCATATTCGCCCTCCTTTACCTTGGATTTAATAATAGCATTGTCATTAATAGTTTTTTCTTCTGTAGAAAATAACAAAGATAAACGCCAACGCCAAAAGAATCACTGATGTAATTGGAGTTGAATATGTTTTTACAAAGCCCCAAAAACCTATTTCTTGCTCTGTTTTTGTGTTCTGATTTGGGTTTTGGATGTTACCCGGAAAGCTACCCATACCTTCAGGCATCTTCTCGGATACTTGGGGCATAGTTGGGGCATTGAGTGCCCTTGTGTTTTCAGCCATTACGCTTATACTGAATATCAGGCATAGCGAAATAACTATCGGAATCACTTTCTTCAGCATTTTAAGTCTCCTTTCTTACGACATATACACGCCGTTATAGGAAACTAAAACTGCATTTGTTACGCCATCAACCGCAGAAAGTTTATTTACAAAGCCTGTATTATCGTCTTTGATACGTATTTCATAAGTAAGCTCAATTCCTAATTTGTTTACTGATTTTGATTTTAAAAGACTTTTCTTTGCCTCTTCTTTAATAAGTGTATTTGCCGTGTTTTCAATTTCTTCGTTTTTGCAATTTACAACAAGGATATACGGAGTATCACCAATCTTTCTTGTTGAGAAAACTACAATAATGATTCCAATAATAACCGAACCGATAATTGCAAGCGGAAGAAGTCCTGCACCGAGTACAATGCCAACTGCTATTGCCCAAAATAGAAAGGCTATATCCATAGGCTCTTTAATTGCCGTTCTGAAACGAACGATAGAAAGAGCACCGACCATACCAAGTGACAACACAACATTCGATGTTACTGCGATAATAACAAGGCTTGTAATCATTGACATTGCAATTAAAGATACACCAAACGAATCTGAATACATAACACCCTGATAGGTCTTTTTATAGATTAAAAAGATAAAAAGTCCCAAAACAAATGAGAGTCCCAGTGCCAAAAGAACATCAAGTGTTGAAAAAGAGTTGATGTTTGACAAAAAGCTTGATTTAAACACATCCGAAAAAGCCATAATTTTTACTTCCTTTCATTACATTAATTTATATTCTTATTGCCGCATATTTTGAGAAGGCGGCACTTCTTCTTGATTTAACCTGAACACAGTCCCTGATAATCACAGGAAGGTATTCGTCCCATTTCACCTCTAAAATTGAGTCGTGATAAGTCTGTAAAAAGGGCAAATCGGGATTTAAAAATTCCTTTACATTGTTACTGCCGCAAATATTCATATCAAGAGTTACCCTGACATTACCGGGTGGATATACAAAACATTCACGGGTATATGCGACAATACATTTCGGGCGGAGAAGCTGATATTTCATTTTTGAATATAGCTCACGCATAAGCTCTGATTCACTGTTTTTCATAAATTCAATATTTCCGTCAATAATTTTTTGACATTCTTCTGCGGTAACTCTGCAGCTTACTTTATTACACAAACCGTTTATCTTACTTTTCTTTTCAAGTCGGATAAAGGATGTATCTGTTCCGTAATACCTGATACGAAACTTTTCCCGCATGTTTACTCCATCAATCTTTTCCCGCAGAGCTTTATCCATATAGTTATCAAAATACAGACTCCTGATAAAATATGTTCCCTCCTCGCCTGCGTGCGAATCGTGCTTTGCAATAGCCGAAAGTCTTGTCCTGAGTCCGTAAATATCAGCAATATTTATTTGATGTTTATATTCGTGCCTGAATTTCACCTGTTATCACCTCCTGATACCGTAAAAAGACAAGATAACTTTCCTGATTTTAAATTTATTATAAAATTGCAAGGTTAAAAGAAGGTTAAAAAAGCAAAAAAACAGAACGATTTAGTGGGAAATCTAAATCGTTCTGTTTTCTGGTACGCCTGATGCGATTCGAACGCACGACCTTCAGAGTCGGAGTCTGACACTCTATCCAACTGAGCTACAGGCGCGTATACGGTGATGTAAAAATGCCCAGATTGCAAAAAGGCGATTATAATACAAAATTTAATAAGCTCGTAACACGAGAGTTATCTTTATTCGGTAGAAAAATCTCACTTTGTTCAGTTTTTCTACATTTTTATGCCTTTTTGCTACGAACAAACTTCACCTCTCGCTGTATACACATACAGCTTCGGGTAACCCACGGCAAGCCGTGGTTCAGTTTGTCCGTTCTGGGACATTTTTCCTATCCCCTTATTCTTTTTTATTTACGGTGTGATGTACACTTTAGTGTACAAAGGGATGTTTTTCGACATCCAACCTATATCATCAGGATGCATACGCACGCATCCGTGGGAAATTTTCATCCCAAGCCGTCCGTCGTATGGCTTTCCGTTGTATCTTATAAGGTAGGAATGGAACGCATATCCGCGGTAAAACCGCATTATCGGACCGCAATAATGGTCGGGATAAGTCCACCTTGACTGCCACTGAAAATATTCAAACTGACCCTCAATGGTGGGGGTTTTCGGTGCTCCTATCGAGCAGGGGAATGTATAAAGAAGAGTCCAGTTATTTTTGTTCCCCTTAAAGACATTGACCGCAAAATCCTTTTTCGATACCCAGAGCAGATATTCCGTTTTGCTTTCGACATTTTTTTCGTTTACGAAAGCTTCCTTTACAAAATCATCGGAATACACCGACTTTGTAAGGCTTACTTCCGACAAGTATGGATTGTTTTCCAGTTTATAGTTGCAGGCAAAATAAACTGCAACCTTTGAAAGAGGGACATAGGGCATTGAATCAACGGCAAACACGGGAGATGCAAGATTCTGCGGCTCATTTCCTATAATAGCATAAATATCACCGAGATAAAAAGTCATCTGATGATAATTGTCCGTATAAAGCTTAAAATAAGGCTTATCCTCATTAAAATGAGGCTCGTATTCTATTGCAAGCGCGTCAAAGAGGTCGGTGGTAACGTATATATCATCATCCTTTATGATATATTTGTACTCGGTCTGTGGCTTACCCTTTATTTTAATAATTGCCTCTTTTTCCCAATAGCAATCGAGTCCAATCCTGACTTCCTCCTGTGTGTCTATGATATGACTCATACTGTACGTTCCGTTGTATGCCATACCTTTCGCACCGTCCTCTGCCACAATGAGAAACTTCATCCCCGACGGATAGTATGGCAAGCTGAAGCTTATTTCAAATTCGGTCTGTCCGCGTTTTAGGCCGTGAGAAACGGTGTCAAAGCAAATAATCCCCGTTTCATCGTGGAGGGTAAAGGTTACATCCTGCTCTGTAATTGTGGGAATATCTCCGACAGTAAACTTTACTGTAAGCGAATTTCTCAATTCCTCCTGTGCAGATGCTTGTACCGACAAACCGCACAGAATTATGAGAACTAATACGGGTACGCACTTTTTCAAAAGCTTCATAGAAACCCCTCCATAAGATTATACATTCAAAAAGAACTTTAGTCAATAAATTAAAAAGGAAATTTTTGTCCGTAAAAGTTGCTTTTTTTTAATAAATATGATATACTGATTACATATATGCAGTTTTGGAGGAAATTACATGAGTGAAGAAAAAATTTCATTATCTCTGGAGGGCATAACCGAAACTCTGGAAAAAAACTATATGCCCTATACCATGAGCGTAATCATATCCCGTGCAATTCCCGAGATTGACGGTTTTAAGCCGTCACACAGAAAGCTTCTGTACACCATGTACAAGATGGGGCTTCTTGGCGGAGGCCGTACCAAGAGTGCCAATGTTGTCGGCTCTACAATGAAGCTGAATCCCCACGGTGATATGGCAATATATGAAACTATGGTGCGTCTTACCGAGGGACATATGGCACTACTGCACCCACTTGTTGATTCAAAGGGTAACTTCGGCCGACATTACAGCAGTAATATGGCGTTTGCCGCATCCCGTTATACAGAGGTAAAGCTTCTTCCCATTTGTAACGAAATTTTCGGTGACATTGATAAAAACACCGTTGAGTTTGTGGATAACTATGACGGTACGATGAAAGAGCCGTCTTTACTCCCCACGGCATTTCCAAACATTCTGGTAAATCCCAATCAGGGTATTGCCGTTGGTATGGCGAGCAACATTGCGTCCTTTAACCTCCGTGAAATATGTGCCGCAACAACTGCACTTCTTAAGGATAAGAATGCAAACCTTGGTGAATTTATTGAGGGACCTGATTTTTCAACAGGCGGTTTTCTTCTCCGTAATGATGAAGTTATGGAGAAAATTTTCTCCACAGGTACTGGAAGTGTAAAGGTCCGTGCAAAATATAATTACGACAAAAAGCAGAATATAATAGAAATAACCGAAATCCCCTACACCACCACCATTGAGGCAATCATTGACAAACTGACAGAGCTTATCAAGGGCGGAAAGCTTCGCGACCTTAATGACGTGCGTGACGAAACCGACAAGTCGGGTCTTAAGATTACATTGGAGCTTAAGAGAGGTGTTGACCCCGAAAAGCTGATGGCACGCCTTTACAAGCAGACTCCACTCGAGGACAGTTTCAGCTGTAATTTCAACATCCTTATAAACGGTGAGCCTAAGGTAATGGGCGTAAGGGAAATTCTCCGTCACTGGATTGATTTCCGTACAGAATGTATCCGCAGAATGCTCCTTTTCGATATTGAAAAGAAAGAGGCAAGGCTCCACCTTTTGGAGGGTCTTGAAAAAATACTCCTTGATATTGACAAGGCAATCTACATTGTCCGCAACACTCCCGAGGATGCAATGGTTGTGCCAAACCTTATGGCAGGCTTTGGAATCGACAAAATTCAGGCGGAATTTGTTGCGGAAATCAAGCTCCGTAATTTAAACAAGGAATACATCTTAAAACGCACAAGCGAGATTGAAAAGCTTATTGAAGAAATTGCCGACCTTAAGAAAACTGCGGAAAGTGATGCAAGAATCCGCAAGCTGATTGCAAAACAGCTTGACGAAATTGCAAAGAAATACGGTACAGACAGAAAGACCATAGTTATTGACGCAGGTGAGGAAACGGTAGAGCCTGCTGAAAGCTTTATCGAGGACTATAATGTAAAGGTATTTATGTCCCGTGAGAATTATTTCAAGAAAATTACCCTCGTTTCCCTCCGTGCCGCTTCCGAGCAGAAGTTTAAGGAGGGTGACGAGCTTTTGTGCGAGGCTGATGCAACCAATAAGATGGAAATGCTCTTCTTCTCGGACAAGCAGAATGTATATAAGATGAAGCTTTACGATATTCCCGATACAAAGGCAAGTGCCCTGGGCGAATATCTCCCCAACCTTATCGGTATGGAGCCTGATGAAAAGATACTTTATGCAACACCTGCTTATGATTTTGGCGGATTTATGCTGTTTGCATTTGAAAGCGGTAAAATTGCAAAGGTTGATATGAAAGGCTACGAAACCAAAACCAACCGTAAGAAGCTGACAAACGCCTACGGTAAGGGCAAGATTATAGGAATGCTCTACTGCAAGGAGGAAACTGAGGTAGCACTGTTCAGCAATATCGACAAGTGTGTTGTGTTTAATACAAAGGATATTATGACAAAGACCAGCCGTTCGAGTCAGGGCGTGCAGGTAATGACAATGAGAAGAAAATCCCTGCTGACAAGAATTGAATTGCCTGAGGTTTCATTAAAGTCCACGGCAGGATATGAAGCAAGGACAATTCCCTCTTCTGGATATTATCTCAAAGACGAGGATAGCAGTACAGTACAGACAACATTATTTGACGAATAAGGAATCTTATTATGATATATTTCGACAATTCAGCAACAACTCCACCTGCGGTGGAAGTTATTGACACCATAACTGAATATATGGCTACAAGCTTTGGCAATCCGTCAAGCCGACATAGTTTGGGGCTTCAGGCGGAGAAGCTTGTGACCGATGCAAGGAAAAAGGTTGCCGCGGCACTTTCCGTTACTCCCGACGAGGTGTACTTTACCTCGGGCGGTACGGAAAGCGACAATATCGCAATCTTAGGTGCGGCAAACATCAAAAAGGGCAAGCGGATTGTAACAACCGCTATTGAACACCCTGCGGTGCTTCACTGTATGGATTATCTGGAAACGCAGGGCTTTCAGGTGATACGGATAAAGCCACAGCCCGACGGTACGGTTAAATTCACCGACATTGCTGATGCTATCACCCCCGACACCGTACTCGTAAGCATTATGCACGTCAACAACGAAACAGGTGCAGTTATGCCAGTTGAAAAAATCGGCGGTATTTTAAAAAGAATTGCACCGAGAGCACTTTTCCACGTTGACGGAGTGCAGTCATTCGGGCATATCCCCGTGAAGCCTGCTACTTGGGGGATTGACCTCTTTTCCGTAAGCAGTCACAAAATTCACGGACCGAAAGGAATCGGTGCACTTTATATAAGGAAAGGCGTTTCCTTAAAGCCCACCGTTTTCGGCGGAGGTCAGGAGAAAAACATCCGCAGCGGAACAGAAAATGTGGGTGCTATTGCAGGACTTGGCAAGGCGTGTGAGCTGATTAACCTTGCCGACGGCACAAAAGTGGCTGAAATCAAGCAATATCTTAAAGAAAACCTGCTGAAACTTGACGGCAGTATATATAACGGTGGCGGAGCAAGTGAAAGTCCGTATGTCCTCAACATATCATTCGGGAAAATCCGCTCGGAAATTATGTTAAATGCCCTTTCCAATGAGGGGATTTATGTTTCAAGCGGTAGTGCCTGTGCCTCGGGAAGTCACGGAAGCCACGTGCTTTCCGAAATGAATGTTCCCCTCCCCGACAGTGCAATCAGGTTCAGCCTGTCAAGGTACAACACCATTGATGAGGCAAAGACAGTAGCCCAAAAAGTAACAGAAATTGCAAAAAATTTAAGAGTATAAAGGACAATTATTATGAAAGAAATCATTCTTGTAAAATACGGTGAAATCATCCTCAAAGGGCTTAACAGAAGCAAGTTTGAGGATATGCTCATAAAAAACATCAGAAAAGTTGTGGGCAGAGATAACATCAAGTCAATAAAAAAACAGCAGGCGGTTATCTACATTGACCCTGCCGACCATACAGATGCGGATGCACTTATGGAAAAGCTCCGTAAGGTTTTCGGTATACTTTTCATTGCCAAGGCAGGCGTATTCCCCAAGGATATGGACGTAATCCTTTCCGAGGGTGCAGACTATGTATGTGAAAGTATGTACGGTGCACAGACCTTTAAGGTAGAGGCGAAGAGAAGTGATAAGAAATTCCCCTTTGACTCCCCTGCAATCAGCCGTGAAATGGGCGGTGCAATCCTTTCCAGGCTTCACAAAATCAAGGTGCAGGTGAAAAACCCCGAGGTTCTTGTCCGCGTGGAAATCCGCGACAATGAAGCATACGTTTACGCAAACAGTGCACAGTGTGAGGGTCCGGGCGGTATGCCCACAGGCTCCAGCGGAAAGGCGACAATACTCCTTTCGGGCGGTATTGACAGCCCTGTTGCGGCGTGGATGATTGCAAAAAGAGGTGTGGAGCTTGATGCCGTGCATTTCTTCTCCCCCCCGTACACAAGCGAGAGGGCAAAGGAAAAGGTTATCGAGCTTGCGAGAATTGTAGCAGGTTATACAGGCAGATTTAACCTTTATATAGTACCATTCACCGAGCAACAGCTTGCAATCCGTGACAATTGCCCCGAGGACCATCTGACACTTATTATGAGAAGAATGATGATGATGACGGCAGAGAGAATTGCTCTTAAAAACAATTCCCTTGCACTTATCACGGGCGAAAGCCTCGGTCAGGTAGCAAGCCAGACTATTCAGGCACTTGGCGTTACAAACGAGGTTATGACCACAATCCCCGTTTTCCGTCCCCTTATCGGTATGGATAAGAATGAGATTGTGGACATTGCAAGAAAAATCGGTACATTTGAAACATCCATTCTCCCCTACGAGGATTGCTGTACCGTATTTACGCCTAAGCACCCCACAACAAAGCCGACTTTGGAAAAGATTTTGGAAAGTCAGAGCAAGATTGATATAGAATATTGGGTAAATAAGGCGGTTGAGGAAACCGATTGGGTACTTATTGAACCGAATGCGTAATTAAATTCGATGTTCGGAGTTCGAAATGAATGTGGGTTTTCGCTATGGCGAAAACCTTCCATCACTTCGCATTTCGCATTTCGCACTTAAAGGTGTTTTATGACTAACGAACAAATCATTTCAAAATTAGTTGAAAATAACATTACCATTTCCACGGCGGAAAGCTGTACTGGCGGCTCTCTTGGAAAGATTATTACATCTGTTTCGGGAGTCAGTGCTATCTACGGTTACGGTTTTATCACCTACGCTAATGAGGCAAAGGAAAAAATCCTCGGTGTAAAGCACGAAACACTTGAAAGTTATGGTGCAGTAAGCTACCAGACAGCCCTCGAAATGGCAATCGGTGCAAGGAAAGTTTCGGGAAGCGATATTGCCGTAAGCGTGACGGGAATTGCAGGGCCGGACGGAGGTACTCCCGAAAAGCCCGTGGGACTTGTGTACATTGCAATTGCTGACAAGAACGGTGCAGAGTACAGAAAGCTAAGTCTTGACGGCACACGTGGTGAAATACGTGCAAAAACCTGCGACTGTGTTTTCGCCTTTATAAAAGAAAAACTGAATTTTTAATTTTCCCTATTGACAAAATAAAAAATCCATTCTATAATAAGAACAGATGTTCGCATTGTTTACCTCTATTGGAAAGGATTGATATAAATGACAGATGAAAAGAAAGAAGCCCTCGCCCTTGCCATGAGTCAGATTGAAAAGCAGTTTGGTAAAGGCTCTGTTATGAGATTGGGAGAGAGTGCTCATTACAATGTAGATTCTATTCCCACAGGTGCACTCTCCCTTGATATTGCTCTCGGTATCGGCGGTGTCCCCAAGGGCAGAATTATTGAAATATACGGACCTGAGTCCAGCGGTAAGACAACAATTGCACTCCACATAATTGCACAGGCACAGAAACTTGGCGGTGAAGCGGCATTTATTGATGCGGAACACGCTCTTGACCCTACATATGCAGGTGCACTTGGTGTTGATGTTGATTCATTGGTAGTTTCACAGCCCGATACAGGTGAGCAGGCACTCGAAATTACCGAGGCACTTGTTCGCAGCGGTGCAATCGATGTAATCGTTGTTGACTCCGTTGCAGCACTTGTTCCCAAGGCGGAAATCGACGGTGAAATGGGCGACAGCCACGTCGGTGTTCAGGCAAGGCTGATGAGTCAGGCACTCCGTAAATTAGCAGGTGTTGTAAATAAGAGCAACACTATCTGCATATTTATCAATCAGCTCCGTGAAAAAATCGGCGTTATGTACGGCAATCCCGAAACAACTGCAGGCGGACGTGCACTCAAATTCTACGCATCTGTACGAATGGATGTAAGAAAGATTGAGGTCCTTAAAAACGGTAGCGAATTTATTGGTAACCGCACCCGTGTAAAGATTGTGAAGAATAAGGTTGCTCCCCCATTCCGTGAGGCGGAGTTTGATATGATGTACGGCAAGGGAATCTCGCGTGAGGGTAATATTCTTGACGTAGCGGTAAACCTTGAAATCATCAAAAAGGGTGGTTCGTGGTTCAGCTATAACGACGAAAGACTCGGTCAGGGCAGAGAAAACGTAAAGAATTATATGATTGAAAACCCCGAATTTACCGATATGATTGAAAATCAGATTCGTGAAAAAATGGGTATGCCCTTACTCGAAACAAAGTCAGAGTAATAATAATAAAAAAGGAAGTCTTGCAACTTCCTTTTTTATTGTGCTGCTTCATCACATTCGGGAAAATGGGATAAATTGATGCAGAATTATTAAACGGAACCCGTAGGGCTTGCCCGAAGCTGTACATAGGTACTGCGAGGGTGACGTTTGATGATAGTAAAAACGCAAAAAATCAGGGAGTCCCAAAAGGGACTCCTTTCCTTAATCAATCAAAGAAATTATGTCAATGAACTAAATAAAAGTGTCACTTATAAAATCTTCGCGTTTTTACGTTCTGCGCAATTTTGCACATTTTCCTTTATATAAGCTCCCAGAATAAGTCAGTATACTCCGCTGGATTCTCTATCGAAATATCTGCTATAAGAAGTGCCTGATTATAAAGAAGCTTACCAAGTTTTGCACATCTGTCCTTGTCAAGCTGCCATGTATCCTGAAGCATATAGAAAGCCTTGTGAGTGGGGTTTATCTCCAGAACTCGCTGTGCTTTCACATCGGGATGGTCGCCGGGGATTGTTGCAAAGTATTTTTCCATTTCGAGGGAAACCTCACCGTCTGTTGTAAGGCATACGGGGTGGGATTTCAGCTTATTGGAAAGACGGACTGTGGCTACCTTGCCGTCAAGAGAATCGCGGAGATAGTCAAGCATTACCTGATTTTCCTCCTGCTTTGCCTCAATATCGCTCTTTTCTTCCTCGGTTTCAATGCCGAGGTCCTTATCGTTAATGCTCTTGAACTGTTTTCCGTCAATTTCTCCAAGCATATTTATAACAAATTCGTCAACCTCGTCTGTCATATAAAGGATGGAATAACCCTTGTCCTTTAAAGGCTCTGTCTGGGGAAGATTGTCAATCTTGGCAACGGTTTCACCGCAGGCGTAGTAGATGTATTTCTGCTGCTCGGGCATAAGCTCCACATAACGCTGGAGGGTAACAAGCTTCTTCTCATTGGAGGAATGATACAGAATCAAATCCTTGAGAAGCTCACGGTGTGCACCGTAATCTGCAACGATACCGTATTTAAGCTGAAGCCCGAAGCTCTGCCAGAATTTTTCGTACTTTTCGGGGTCGTTATTGAGAAGCTTTTTAAGCTCCTGCTTGATTTTCTTCTCAATATTATTGCGGATTGCAGTAAGCTGACGGTCGTGCTGAAGCATTTCACGGGAAATGTTAAGCGACAAGTCCTGCGAGTCCACAACACCCTTTACAAAACGGAAATGTTCGGGAATAAGGTCCTCGCAATTGTCCATAATCATAACGCCTGAGGAATAAAGCTCCAGACCCTTTCTGTATTCCTTGGTGTAGTAGCCCATAGGAGTATTTTCGGGAACAAACAAAAGTGCCTTGTAGGAGAATGCACCCTCAACATCCGCACGGATTGTAAGGGCAGGGTCCTTCATATCAAAGAACTTGTCCTTGTAAAAGCCGTTAAGGTCCTCGTCAGAAACCTCGTCCTTGCTTCTCTGCCACAGGGGAACCATACTGTTAACGGTTTCTTCCTCGATATACTTTTCGTATTCGGGCTTGTCGGAGTCAGGTTTTTCAACCTTTCTCGATTTTTCAATATCCATTTTAATGGGGTAGCGGATATAGTCGGAATATTTCTTTATAAGGGAACGGAGCATAAAGATTTCGAGGTATTCGCTGTATTTTTCATCCTCACCGTCTTCCTTTATCTTCATATAAATGTCTGTACCGTGTCCGTCCTTGCCTGTTTCGGTAATTGTGTAACCGTCGGCACCGTCCGATTCCCAACAGTATGCCTGCTCTTCACCGAATGCCTTGGTGATAACAGTTACCTTTTCAGCTACCATAAATGCACTGTAAAAGCCGACACCGAACTGACCGATGATGTCAATATCCTCCTGCTTCTCCATATCGGTTTTGAACTGGAGAGAACCGCTTTTCGCAATTGTACCGAGGTTTTTTTCAAGCTCCTCGGCTGTCATACCGATACCGTTGTCGCTGACCTTGATTATACGGTTTTCCTTGTCGATTGTTACCTTAATATAAAGGTCCTCACGGCTGATGCCCGTCTTTCCGTCTGTGATGGACTTGTAGCACAGCTTGTCAAGTGCGTCAGAGGAATTGGAAATAATCTCTCTGAGGAAAATCTCCTTGTGAGTATAAATTGAGTTAATCATCATATCCAGCAGTCTTTTGGATTCTGCTTTAAACTGCTTTTTTGCCATGATAAAACTTCCCTTCAAAACAAATATTAGCACTCTATGGACTAGAGTGCTAATATAGTTTATCATTATTGGTTGTATTTGTCAATATTACTCCGGGAAAATTCCAAAGTTTCCTGCGTGACTTCCCTCTATTGCAGTAAAAAGCCTCGTCTTAAAGCCGGGGTTTTCCTTTTCAAGCTGTTTTATCAGGTTTTTGGCGTATTCCCTTTTCGTTCTCTTATCCTCGGGGCAACGGTTTTTCACTATTGGAAGCTCGTATTTTTTCGCAAACCCAATTACAAAGTTTTCGGGTGCGTAAATCATGGGTCGGATAAGGGTGATGTCCTTTCTGTCAAGGTAAGTGACGGGTGAAAAACAGTTTACACGCCCCTCGTACACAAGTGACAGCATAAAGGTGTCAAGGGCATCGTCATTGTGATGACCGAGGGCAACCTTGTGGCTTCCAAGCTCCAATGCGGCATCGTGGAGTGCTCCCCGACGCATTTTTGCACAAAGGGAGCAGGGATTGGATTCTTTCCTTATGTCAAAGAGAATTTCGGCAATATCCGTTTTTTTCAGTACATATTCCACCTCAAGCTCCTTGCAAAGGTCGGAAACAGGGGTAAAATCCATTCCGAAGCCCATATCTAAAGTTACTGCGGAAAGCTTAAAAGGCTTGGGGTAAAACATCCTCAGCCTCGCAAGACCGCACAAAAGTGCAAGGGAGTCCTTTCCGCCCGACACTCCCACGGTAATGTGGTCGTTTTCCTCTATCATTTTGTAATCATCCACACCTCGGCGGATGTAGCTTAATAATTTCTGCATAATTTTCTTCCTTACTTGTACTTTACAATTATCGAGGCAAGCTCGGCACGGGTTATATATCCTTTCGGGTTAAGGCAAAGGTTACTATCACCCTGCAGTATATTTTTCCCTACCGCCCACCTTACGGCATTACGGGCATCTGCTGATATATCTGTGCTATCGGCAAATCTGGAGAGATTTCCGTTTGCTTTAGGTTTTCCTGCGTAGCGATAAAGTGCCGTCACAAATTCCTCACGGGTAATGTACTGATTGGGGTTAAACGCACCCTTTGAAACTTCCGACATTATGCCCTTCCTGACTGCCCAGTTTACGGCATTTGCAAACCAGTCCCACTCATTTACATCTGTAAACTGGTTTTTTAGGGATGTCGCTTTTGCACCCGACATATTGAACAACACCTGTGCCGTTTCACTACGCCTTACCTTTGCATATGGGTCAAAGAAGCTGTCGCTGACACCTTTCATATACCCTTTATCCGTTGCCGTTGTAACGGAATCAAGATACCAGTCATTTTCAAGCACATCGCTGTAACGACCTTTTTTATAGGTGGTGTTCTCCGCTAAACAACTGAATATATCCTTTAAATACCACGCTCTTTCATTTATAAAGGTACGGAGATTTTGCACATCCTCCTCCCAGCTTTGTCCCTGATGCCACATATGTGCATTGCACAATGCAGATGCCCTCAGACGCTCGTCCTCAATTTCAAGTTCTTTTACAATGGGGTAAAGCTTTTCTTCATATATGCCTGCAAGAAGCACACGGAAAGAGTGGATTTCGAGGAGTTTTTCCCCGAAAGTGGTGTTATATACAGACAATCCGTACGACGGCTCCTGTGTATTTTCCTCATACCTGCTCTTGCCGAAGCCGAGGTCGTAGTCCCACAAGGGACCCATCTTCATTTTTCCGTCACCGCTGTCCTTGTAAAGATATGCGGAGCTTGAGAAAAAATCCCTCGCCTTGGTAAATTCATTCATAATGTAGTAGCACGCCACACTCTCACCGTCAACGTAGTCGGTATACACTTTACCTGTTTCGGGGTTTACACCGCCGTTGTACACGGCATCCTCATACTCCTGATAGTAGGAGGCAATGTAATCCATTTCCTCCTTGGAGGCATATTCGGGGCTTTTTACAACCACGTACTGACCACGGGTAGTACGGAAGTAACAAACCTCCTCCAACGCACGGTATTCGTAGTCCATTTCCAGAAGATAACCCCCCGAAATATCCTCGGGTGATTTCATATTTTCGCAGTAGGTGAAAAATGCACCGTTTTCGGTAGTGGAATTTCCTATGGGTAGTTCCTCTATTTCCGTTCCGTCATTTTCTTCTTCATTTTTTTCTTCAAGGTCTGTTATATTTACTCTGCCATCGCCTACCTCCACCTTTTCGGAAAGAAGATAGCTTCCGCGGTACTGTCCGTCATAATACAAGTCTATGTGCGTGTTTTCTATATTTGTTTCCATTCCCATAGCTTTGCCCAAGCCGAGGGCAATGGAATTATTCATCAGCGAAAGGTCAAGATAGTTTGCAAGAAGCACCCACGTTTTTGACTTGTTTTCAGGGTTTTCCGTCTGGAGCAGGTCAACCTTTGTATCGGTTTTTATCTGGTAGGGCTTTTTCTTCCCTATCCACGTGCTGTTTCCACGTCCCTTGATTTGGGTCAATACTCCCTGATGCACCAACGTGCCGTCCTCTTTTAAAAGCACCATTCTGCCTGTTGCTTTATTTGATTTGTCTTCACTTGCTTCCACCCATTCGCGCCCTTTTTCCTCAGGGTTGTCGCTCACAAGGAAAAGCGAGGGAACATTTTCAGAGAAAAGAAACCGCACCGTGTACTCTTCTTCACCATTTATAAATTTAAGCTTATAGTTACCGTCTGCACAAAAGTCGTTGAGGTTTATCCTCCTGCCGGAAATAAAAGTTTCCTTTTTTAAATCACCCTCCATATATATTTCGGAAGAATTTTCACTTCCCGCAAAGAGGGTCAGGCTTTCGGGGGTCACCGAAGAGGGAAGCACCATTGTGTTTTCATCACCAATTTTCTGCACTGACACCCTTGTATCGGGATTACTACTATCCCCAAAGGTGTAAATATCTGGTTTGTCAGATGCATAACCTGTTACTCCGAAAAGCAAAAGTACAATCAGTATTTTTATAAAATTATATTTAAAGTATCGCATACAGTTTCCTCCACGATTTTTCATCTTTTCCTATTATACAATAAAAAAAAGCCTAAATCAAGCTGTAAAAATCTTACTCTTTTTTAATTTGCCACGTGAGAATAAGAGAGATTAAAAGAGCATACAAGAGTATTTAAGAGCATTTACTTTATAAATTAAATTATTTACAAAAAAGTGTTGACAAAAGGTTTTTTCTGTATTACAATAACTCTTGCTGAAAAAAGAAATTATTATTTTTAGGAGGAAAACCACATGAAGACCACTATGGAAAAAGCAGGTCAGGTTCAGAGAAAATGGTACATTATCGATGCAACCGGTAAGAGTGTTGGTCGTGTTGCTGCACAGGCTGCAAGCATCCTTCGCGGTAAGGAAAAGGTAACTTACACTCCCCACGTTGATTGCGGCGATCATGTAATCGTTCTCAACTGTGACAAGGCAGTATTTACAGGAAATAAGCTCCTTCAGAAGAACTACTATCGTCATACAGGTTGGATTGGCGGTCTTAAGACTGTTAGTGCAAAGGATATGATGGAGAAGAACGCTGACAGAGCTATGTATCTTGCAATCAAGGGTATGCTTCCCGCTACAACAATCGGCAGAAGCGCACTCACAAGACTCAGAGTTTACAAGGGTAGCGAACACAACCACGAGGCTCAGATGCCCGAGGTTTGGACTCGCGACATTAAATAAGGGAGGGTGAATTAAATGGCAATCACACAGTATTTCGGAACAGGTAGAAGAAAGAAGTCTGTTGCTCGTGTTCGCCTCGTTCCCGGTAAAGGCGAAATCACAATCAACAAGAGAACTATTGACGATTATTTCGGACTTGAAACACTCAAGGCTATTCTCCGTCAGCCCCTCGTTGCTACAAGCACAGAAGGCAAGTTTGACGTTATTTGTAACGTACACGGCGGTGGATTCACAGGCCAGGCAGGTGCTATCCGTCACGGTATCGCACGCGCACTTCTGAAGGTTGACGAAGAAGCTTACAGACCTGTACTTAAGCAGGCTGGCTTCCTTACTCGTGACCCCAGAATGAAGGAAAGAAAGAAATACGGCTTAAAGGGTGCTCGTCGTGCTCCCCAGTTCAGCAAAAGATAACTTTCTTATCTTACAGAACGTATTCAAAACCCCACAACCAATATGGTTGTGGGGTTTTTGTTACTCTATTGCTTCTCCTTCCTGAGGGGTTGGCTCAGTTACAGGCTCTTTTTCGGGGGTTGTTTCGGGAACTTCGGGAGTTACTGCGGGAGCTTCCTCACCCGCTGTTTCTTCGGGGAGTTCTTCCGGCTCTTCCTCCTCAAAACCACGGCTATCGTAGGTTATGGAAATAATTTTGTCACTTTCCGTTTCAACCTCACTCTGGAAAAACACACTGCTTCCGCCCTGATTTTTTATGATATAGATAAATGCATCTGCAGAAATTCTTTTTCCGTTATCCCTGATGTCGGTTTCCGAGGTGATATAAACCTTTTTCCGTGAATTTACCTTTTTTCCCGAGGCATCATACCAGTCGGCAAAAACGGCATATCCGTTTCCGCTTTCCATATGGTAAACTCCGTCGGGGTCAAAGGTTATTTCCCATTTTTGAGTGGTTTCTACTACTTCTTCCTCGGGTTCTTCCTCTTCTTCCACCTCTATTACGGGCGGTATAGGGGGGTCCTCCGTTTCTTTTCTGAAGCTTATATTCCCTCTTAACACCAATACTCCCAAAATTACTGTTATCAGCAGTACAACGGCAAGCCCTACTGCCACATAAGGGAGTATGGATGTTTTTTCCTCCTCCTTACGGGCTTTTGTTATTCTTGCCCTGCTGTATTCGTCCCTTGGGCTTCTGTCGACATGGGGTTTATCCTCTAAAATTTCAATTTCATCGGGTTTAAATATGAAAGTGTTGTCTTTGTCGTTCATAATTTAACCTCCCTTATTATTCAGCAGGCACCTCTGGGGTCTGTACTGTTTCCTCTTCTTCGGGTTCTTCATGCTCGGTAATACCGATTGAAACAACCTTTACGCCGTCCTTAAGACGCATAAGGCGTACACCCTTGGTGCTTCTTCCTATGGTGCTGATACCTGATGCAGGGATTCTTATGATAACACCCTCGGAGGTAATCATCATAATATCCTCATCATCCTTAACTGTGGTAACGCTTACTACATTACCGGTAACATCACTGCACTTATAGGTCTTTATACCTACACCGCCACGCGACTGAACACGGTACTCGGAAAGGTCTGTTCTCTTACCGTAGCCAAGCTCCGACACAGCAAGAAGCTGTGTATCCTCGGATGCAAGGCACATTCCCACGATATAGTCACCATTACGGAGTGTGATTGCCTTAACACCACGGGTTACACGACCCATAGAGCGGACATCCTTTTCATTGAAGCGGATTGCCATACCGTTATAGGTACCGATTACAACGTCGTTTTCGCCATTTGTAAGCTCTACTCTGATAAGCTCGTCACCCTCATCAAGGGAAATACCGATAATACCGCCTTTTCTGGCTGTGTTATAGTCTGTAACGGCAGTTTTCTTTATTACACCGCTTCTTGTACACATAAGAAGATATTTATTCTCTTCAAATTCCCTGAGAGCTATAAGTGCTGTTACATATTCGTCCTTTTCCACGGGGAGCAGGTTTACAATTGCACTGCCCTTTGCCTGACGGCTTGATTCGGGAATCTGATACCCTTTCAGGCGGTACATTCTTCCGCGGTTTGTGAAGAACAGCATATTGTCGTGGGTTGATGCCACCATAATTGTCTTTACAAAATCCTCATCCTTGGTGGTCATACCCTTGATACCTTTACCTCCGCGGTGCTGACTTGTGTAGGTCGATGTGGGCATACGTTTAATATAACCTGCATTGGTAAGTGTTATTACACTTTCCTCTTCCTCGATAAGGTCTTCTATGTCGATTTCCGTCATAACATTTTCAATGTTTGTTCTTCTTTCGTCACCGAATTTGTCGCGGATTTCGGTAAGCTCTTTCTTAATCTGAGCGAGAAGAAGAGCTTCGTCACCGAGAATTGCTATATATTCCTCTACTTTTGCGGTAAGCTCGTTGTATTCGTCGTCAATCTTTTCTCCGTTCAGTCGCTGGAGCTGTGCAAGACGCATATCGAGTACACTCTGTGCCTGAATTTCGGAGAAACCGAAGCGAGCCATAAGGTTTTCCTTGGCATCGTCATATGAATTTCTGATAACTTCTATTACTTCGTCAATATTTGCAAGAGCTATACGCAGACCTTCAAGTATATGCATTCTTGCTTCCGCTTTTGCCTTGTCAAACTTGATTCTTCTTGTAACGATTTCTTTCTGGAACGTGATGAAGTTATCCAAAACTTCCTTAAGTCCCATTGTTTTGGGCTTTCCGTCACAGATTGCAAGGAGATTTACGCTGAAGCTGTCCTGAAGTCTGGTATATTTATAAAGCTGGTTAAGTACAACCTGCGGATTTGCATCTCTCTTGAGAAAAATTTCAAGACGAATGCCGACACGGTCGGATGAATGGTCGTCAATGTCGGAAAGTCCCTCTATTTTCTTTTCCTTAACAAGGTTTGCAATGGATTCCACAAGCATTTTTTTGTTAACCTGATAGGGAAGCTCAGTAACGATAATGGAGCTTGTGCCGTCCTTATGTTCTTCAATCTCAGCTTTCGCACGGATTACAATTTTACCCCTACCTGTATTGTATGCACTTCTGATTCCGCTTCTTCCCATAATCGTACCGCTTGTGGGGAAGTCGGGACCCTGAATATGCTCCATAAGCTCCTCAACGGTGATGTCGGGATTGTCAATCTGTGCCATTGCACCGTTAAGCACTTCCGTAAGGTTGTGCGGAGGTATATTTGTAGCCATACCAACGGCAATACCGCTGCTTCCGTTAATGAGAAGTGTAGGCACTCTTGTAGGAAGAATTGTAGGCTCTTTTCTCTTTTCGTCGAAGTTGGGAGCAAAGTCAACAGTGTCCTTTTCGATATTTTCCAAAAGAACATTGGAAAGCTTGCTCATTCTCGCTTCCGTATAACGGTAAGCAGCAGGCGGGTCGCCGTCCACGCTACCGAAGTTACCGTGGCCCTCGATAAGAGGATAACGCATAGAGAAATCCTGTGCCATTCTTACAAGTGCATCATAAACGGAAGCATCACCGTGGGGATGATACCTACCGATAACGTTACCAACTGTGGTAGCGGATTTGAAGAAAGGCTTGTCATGAGTGAGGTTTTCCTCATACATTGAGTAGAGAATTCTTCTGTGTACGGGCTTAAGACCGTCACGCACGTCGGGAAGTGCACGGCTTACGATAACGCTCATGGCATAGTCTATAAAAGCCTCTTTCATTCTGTCTTCAATATCAATATTTACAATGGTTTGGGTATCGAAGTATTCCTCGAAATGTGAATCTTCGTATTTTTTATTTTTAGCCATTTTAAAAATGTCCTTTCTAAGGAAATTTATAGTTCGAAATGCGAAGTTCGAAGTTCGATATTAATGTGGATTTTCGCCATACGCGAAAATCTTCCTTCATTTCGCATTTTACATTTCGAATTTCGAATTAGATTTTACACATCCAAATTAGTTACATACTGGGCATTATCTTCTATGAACTGTCTTCTGGGCTCTACCTCATCACCCATCAGAATGCTGAATATTTCGTCGGCTTTCTGTGCATCCTCCAATGTAACCTTGAGGAGAATTCTGTTTTTGGGATCCATTGTTGTTTCCCACAGCTCGTCGGGATCCATTTCACCAAGACCTTTGTAACGGCTGATGTCAACCTTTGCATTAGCATCACCGTTTTTCAGTTCTTCACTTATACGGTCACGCTCTTCATCACTGAATGCAACCTCGCTCCTCTTACCTCTGCTTACTTTATAAAGCGGGGGTTTTGCAAGGTATATATGACCTGTTTCGACAAGCTCTCTCATAAATCTGAAGAAGAAAGTAAGGAGAAGTGTCTGAATATGCGCACCGTCTACATCGGCATCCGCCATAATGATTACTTTATCGTAACGGAGCTTTTCAATATTGAATTCACCGCCTATACCAGTACCAAGTGCCTGAATAACAGGTGTCAGCTTATCGTTGCCGTAAACCTTGTCTTCCCTTGCCTTTTCAACGTTGAGCATCTTACCCCAGAGAGGGAGAATTGCCTGATATTTACTGTCACGGCCGCTCTTTGCACTACCGCCCGCACTATCACCCTCGACAATATAAATTTCTGTCATTGTGGGGTCTTTTACAATACAGTCGGTAAGCTTTCCGGGAAGTGAAGAAGAACCAAGAGGTGTTTTTCTCGTAGCTTCTCTTGCTCTTCTTGCAGCAAGTCTTGCACGGGATGCCATAAGTGCTTTTTCAATTATCGCTTTACCAACATTGGGGTTTTCTTCAAGGAAATCTGCAAGCTTTTCACGGAGCATATTTTCCACAAGTCCGCGGATTTCGGAGTTTCCGAGCTTTGTCTTTGTCTGTCCCTCGAACTGAGGCTCTTCAAGCTTAACGGAAATTACGGCAACCAAACCTTCACGGGCATCCTCGCCTGTAAGTTCTTCGTTATCTTTTATAAGCTTGTACTTCTTTCCGTATTCAACAAGCACCTTTGTGAGAGCTGCCTTGAAACCTGTTTCGTGAGTACCGCCCTCGGTCGTTGAAATATTATTTGCGAATGACTCAATAATTTCATCATATCCGTTGTTCCACTGGAGAGCAACCTCTGCCATGGAGCCATTCTTTTCACCGCTTACATAAATAACGTCGGAATGTATTTCTTCGAGAGAATCTTTTCTCGATTTTTTGTCGTTTAAAATATATGAAACGAAGTTCTTTATACCACCGTCGTAATGAAGAATTTCTTCTTTCTTATCTTCACGGTCGTCCTTGAAAACAATTTTTATACCGCCGTTAAGAAATGCCTGCTCACGAAGTCTTTTTAAAAGAACATCATAGTCATAAACTGTTTCTTCAAAGATTTCACCGTCTGCCCAGAAAGTAACCTCGGTACCTGTTTTGTCAGTCTTTCCGATTGTGTGAACTTCGCCGTCGGGAACGCCTCTCTTATAGCTCTGGAACCATATATTCTCACCGTCGTGAACCTCTACCTCAAGCTTTGTGGAAAGGGCATTAACAACAGATGCACCAACACCGTGAAGTCCGCCGGAAACCTTGTATCCACCACCGCCGAACTTACCTCCTGCGTGAAGAACGGTGAAAATAACGTCGATTGTGGAAATACCCATCTTAGGATGAATACCGTGGGGCATACCTCTTCCGTTATCCTTTACAGTAACAGAATGGTCAGCATTCAAGGTTACATTAATTTCTGTACAGTAGCCCGCCAATGCTTCGTCAATACTGTTATCCACAATTTCGTAGACGAGGTGATGAAGACCCCTTGCCGAGGTTGAACCGATGTACATACCGGGTCTTTTCCTTACGGCTTCAAGACCTTCCAATACCTGTATTTGAGTTTCGTCATAGGAAGTGTTAATTTTCTGTTCCAAATGAGTCATTCCTTTCTGCTCTTTTCTGTAGTGTCTGGGTAGAAATATGGGTAAATACTACTTTTTCACCCGATTTTCTATCTTCCAGAATGTATGTTTTAGGGATTTCGTATCCTACATATTCCGTGTTTCCCTTTTTCTCGTTGATACGAAGAAATTCCCGTGTTTTTTTGCTGACGGAGGTGTTTTCTAAATCAAAAATTCCTATTATATTCTTTTTTGATATTACCTTTCCCTCACCTATATGAAGAAACATTTTTACCGTCCTTTATTTCTATAATATTTACATTATCGTTAAAGTAATTTTCAATATCGGTACAGGTTATTATAATCTGTTTCCCCTTAATTTTTGATATTAAAAACTCACGTCTTGATTTATCAAGTTCACTTAAAATATCGTCAAGAAGCATTACGGGATATTCACCCGTTTCTTCTTTAATTATTTCCGTTTCTGCGAGTTTAAGACTTAAAACTGCAGTTCTTATCTGTCCCTGACTTGCATAATTTTTTGCAGGCTTGCCGTTTATGAAAATATCAATATCATCACGGTGAACACCTACCATACAGAAAAGGTTTTCTTTCTCTTTTTCCTTGTATTCGGTAAGCTTTTCAAGATAATTTTCCTTTAATTTCACAGACGGGTTATAAATAAGATTAAGCTCCTCTTTCCCGCCGGAAATTTCATTTTGTATTTCTCTTGCTTTCTGATTTATTCTTTCAATATAACTTTCACGGAGAGTCATTATACGGCTTCCAGTTTCAGCTAACTTTTCATTCCATATGTCCAAGGTTTCATACTGTCTTGATTTTAAAAGAGCAGTTTTCTGTGCTAAAATATTTCTGTATTTTATAAGCTCTTTTATATAGTTCGGACGAAGAGGCATAATTGAGCTGTCGCAGAATTTTCTCCTTACCTCGGGCATTCCTTTTATAATTCCCATTTCATCGGGAGTAAAAAGAACACATATAAAATTACCGAGCAACTGACTTGTTTTTTTAAGCTCAATTTCATTTATATAAATTTCTTTTCTCTTTCCGCTTAAGAATTTAATATCGCTTTCAAGCTTCCTCTGGCTGTTTTCAAAGGAAAGGGAAATCCTTGCTTCCTTTTCACCGTCTTTTATAACTTCTTTTCCGCCCGAGCGAAAGCTCCTGCCGTATGAAAAATAATAAACAGCTTCCAGTATGTTTGTTTTTCCCATACCGTTTTCACCGTGTATTATGTTTACACCGTCAGAAAACGAAATATTTTCATATTCATAATTTCTGAAATTATAAAGTTCTAAATTTGAGGCTTTCATCCTATTTCAAATTCCTCATCATCTATTTTAAATATATCGCCTTTATAAAGCTTTCTTCCTCTTCTGAGCTCCTTTTCACCGTTTACGGTAACTAAACCCTCCAAAATCATTTCCTTGGCGTGTGCGCCGTTTTCAGCGACTCCAGAGTATTTCAAAGCAGAGTCAAGCTTTATATATTCTGTTGTTATTTGAATTTTTTCCATAATTTTACCCTTTATATGCGGACTGGTAATACCATAAATAAACAACTATCATCATCTACTGAATTTATAATGAGAGGGTTAAAGGGAGAATTCATTTTAAGCTCAATCTCATCACCCTCGCATCTTGAAACGGCATCATGAAGATATTTATAGTTAAATCCTATTTCAATACTTTCACCGTAGTAATCACATTCCACAATGTCATTTACCTTACCGAGTACAGTTTCACAGCTTATAATAATCTTTCCGTCCTCAAATTTGAAGCGTACGCAGTTTTTGCTCACCTCATCAATAATAGGCTCTACTCTTTCAATAGCCTTGTTAAAAGCGTAACAATCGGTTTTAACGAGATATTTTGATTCAGAGGGGATTGTGTTACGATAGGAGAAGAATTCACCCTCTATAAGACGTGAAGTGATTGTAATACCCTCCCCCTCAATAAGAGCGTAATTTTCACTGAAAGCTATGTTTATATCTTCATCTTTTTTACCGCTGATGATTTTTGAAATTTCACTCTGTGTTTTTCCCGGAATAATGAATTTAGAATCATTATTCTCACCGGGAAGCTCCATTTTTGTAAGAGCAAGACGGTATCCGTCAACTGCAACAACTGTAAGATTGCCGTTTTCTATTTCAAAAAGAGAACCTGTTAATATCTTTCTTGCATTATCAAGAGAAACTGCAAAAAGAGTTTTTCCTATTATTTCACGGAGTTTTTCACTTGAAATTTTGATACTGCTCTTTTTTGCAATCATAGGAGGCTGAGGAAATTCGTCTGCATTAAGACCAACAATCTTGTAATCTGCATTTTTACAAACAATAGAAACATTATATTTGTCGTTTGTGGTAACTTCGCAGACATCCTCGGGAAGCTTTCTTACAATATCACTAAGCATTTTGGAATTTAAAACAATACTTCCCTCTTCGCTGATATTTGCAGAAATTGAGGTTTTGATTGAAATTTCAAGATTGTTTGAAAGAAGTGTAAGTGTACCGCCTGTTGCAGTAAGAAGTATTCCCTCTAAATGAGGAATAGGGCTTTTAACTGCAACTGCTTTTGAAACAATATTTATAGCTTCTGAAAAAGCTTTTGTATCACAGAAAAATTTCATTTTATTTTAATCCTTTCTCCTATATATAATAAATATATATTTATATAAAGTATTAGTAGAGGGTGTTGAAACTGTTAAAAACAGGTCAGAGCCTATTTATAAAGGCGGACAGGGCTGTTTATAAAAATGTTTGTATTTTATAATAACTTTTTGTGATTTTTACCCCTGCCTGTTAATTAACAGGTAATGTGTTAATTACTGCCCTTTATGTCGTTTATAAGACCCTCAACATTGAATCTGAATGCCTCATCATTTTCCATCATGTTAGTAACTGTTTTGATGGCATAAATAATAGTTGAATGGTCCTTGCCTATAACAGAGCCTATTTTAGGATAGGAATAATTTGTAAGCTCTTTTATAATATACATTGAAACCTGCCTCGCAAGGGCAATTGTCTTTGTCCTCTTATCACTGTATATATCCTCTTTTTTAACTCCGTAGAATTTTGCACAGGTTTCAATTATGTTTTCGGGAGTTATTTCGTTCTCGCTCATTTTAGAGTATTCGCTCAGTATTTCCATAACCATATCGAGGGTTATTTCTTTATTAAGAAGAGAACGGTATGCTATAACACGATTGAAAATTCCTTCAAGCTCACGGATGTTAGAGGGAACCCTTTCTGCTATAAATTCGATTATTTCATCAGAAATTATAACATTGTCATCCTGTGCCTTTTTGCGGAGGATTGCCATTCTTGTTTCATAATCCGGCGGATGAATTTCACATACAAGTCCCCAACCGAAACGGCTCTTCAACCTTTCAGGCAGAGTTTTCATTTCAGCCGGAGGACGGTCGCTTGTAATAACTATCTGTTTATTTGCCTCGTGAAGAGCGTTGAATGTATGGAAAAACTCTTCCTCGGTATTTGTTTTTCCTGCAATAAACTGAATATCGTCAATCAGAAGAACATCAATATTTCTGTATTTATCACGAAATTCCTGATTTCTGTTATCCTTGATTGAATTTATAAGCTCGTTGGTAAACTGTTCTGCAGTGGTAAAAAAGATATTTGCATCAGGGTTATTCTTTTTTATGTAGTTTCCGATAGCGTGCATAAGATGTGTTTTTCCAAGTCCCACTCCGCCGTGAAGAAAGAGAGGGTTGTACGCATATGCAGGAACTTCCGCAACTGCAAGTGATGCACTCTGTGCAAAACGGTTTGAATTACCTACGACGAAATTATCGAAAGTAAACTTGTCATAAACAGAAGACGGAGTAAAGCTCTTCCTCTCCTGAATAATTTCGCCTACCAAAAACTCAACCTCATAATTTTTGCCGGTAATTTCCGCCAATGTGTTTTTTATAAGGTCATAGTAGCGTATCTGCACCATATTTTTAATTATTTCGGTTGTGACAGAAAGTTTAAAGGTTGTGTCGGTTTTTTCAATAGGCTTAATGTCCTTAATCCACGTGCTGTAACCTACGGTAGAAACCTCTTCCTCAAGAATAATTAAACATTCTGTCCAGATTCTCATTAAATCAGACATAAAAACATTCCTTTTTGTAAAAATTGTTAACAGGGTTGTTGATAACAGTTGTTAATAAGTCCCTTAAAAACGGAGAAAAAAGGGATAAAAGGTGTTTAAAACACAAATTTTGACGAAAAACTGTTAATAAATGCCCTATATTATAAATAAATATTTAATAAATAATAAACAATTATTAATTTACTAATCTAATATATTATAACTTATATGGCGTCGGATTTCAACACTTTTGCTAAAAATTTAAAAAAATTGTTGACAAAAAACCAAAGTTTATATATACTAAGCTGGTATCGTTGTGAAAATAGCCTCTATAAAGGGCTTTTATAAATTTAAGGAGGTGCAGACAGATGCTCAGAACTTATCAGCCTAACGTAAGAAAGAGAAAGAAGGACCACGGATTCAGAAAGAGAATGAGTACCGCTAACGGTAGAAAGGTTCTCAGAAGACGCCGTCAGAGAGGCAGACGTGTGCTTTCTGCATAATAGTGCAGAAGCACACGCACTGTGTGTTTTAAAATGAAAATTATTTCGATTAAAGAAAACAGTGATTTTAAAAGAGTTTATTACAGAGGAAAATCTGTGGTAAAAAAAAGATTGGTCGTTTATTACAGAAAAAATAAATATGACTATAACCGACTGGGACTGACTGTATCTCCCAAAATAGGATGTGCAGTTGTAAGAAACAGGACAAGACGACTTATAAAAGAGAATTACAGAAACTTACAGGGTTTGAAAGAGGGATATGACATTGTAATCGTTGCAAGGGGAAGTATCGTAAATTCTTCTTACAGCGAAATCGGAAAGGAATTAGTAAAGGCATTTAGTGAATGCTCTTTATTTAAATAAAGTGATTAGAAAATTTTTTATATTACTTATAAAATTTTATCAAAAATTTATATCTCCAATTAAAAAACCTTGTTGCCGCTTTACACCGACTTGTTCTATGTATGCCTTGGAGGCATTTGAGAGACACGGTGCATTAAAGGGGCTTTATTTGTCTATAAAAAGAATTTTAAGATGCAATCCTTTCAGTAAGGGAGGATATGACCCTGTCCCCGATTACGGTAATGAAAAAGGAGAAAAATAATGTACTTTTTAGCAGGACCTTTGGCTTTTTTGATAAGACCTATTTATAATCTTACCGGAAGCTACGGAATGACTCTTATCATAGCTACAATAATTATTAAATTACTTACTATTCCGCTTACACTTAAAAGCCAGAAAAATATGGCTAAAACTCAGCTTATTCAGCCTGAAATGAACAAATTGCAGGCTAAATATAAAAATGATAAAGGCAAGCTTGCTATGGAAATGCAGAAGCTTTATAAAGAGTATGATGTAAACCCGATGGGCGGATGTCTTCCTCTCATTATTCAGATGTTTATACTCTTTGGATTCATTGGTGTTATTTATCATCCCTTTGAGCATATTTTAGGTTTATCCGGCGAAGAAATAAAGACTCTTGCAGTAAAGCTTGGTATGCCTGACAGAACAAATGAAATGTATCTCTGGGGTGCAAAAGGTATAGATGGTGCATTAAATGAAATTAAAGCAGGCTTAACAAACATTAACTTTAATTTCTTTGGAATTGACCTTACAAAGGCTCCCAATACTGCACCTAAGGAATGGACAGTATGGATATTCCCTGCACTTGCAACAGCATCTACTGTATTGTCAGGTTATATAACAAAAAAACAGCAGCCTAAGCCTGCAGCAAGTCAGAACTCAGACGTTCCCAATACAGGCGAGACTATGCTTAAAATTATGCCTTTTATGACTGCATTCTTCACTTATTCAATGCCTATCGGTATGTCACTTTACTGGACAGTATCTACCGTTGTACAGCTTATTCATCAGTCAGTTATGAATAAGTTTGTAAACGAAAAAATGAAATCACAGATAGAAGAAAAGCAGGATGCAATAAGAGAAAAAAAAGAACAAAGACACCATAAAAAACACTGAAAGGACCGGAAAAAATGATAATAGTTGAAAAAAGCGTCAAAACAATTGATGAAGCCGTAAATGAAGCTCTCAAGGAGCTTAATACCACAAGAGAAAATGTGGAAATAGAAGTAGTGAATGAAGGTAAAAGAGGTATCCTCGGCTTAGGTGCTGAAGATGCAGTTGTAAGAGTGAAAATGGAGGTTACTCCTCTCCAGAAAGCTGAAAAATACCTTAAGGATGTTATGTACAGCTTCGGTATAGATGTACAGCTTAACGGCTCTTATGAAGACGAAAGTGTAAGAGTTGAAATTGTAGGTGACAGTGAAGAGGTTGGAAAGGTAATCGGCAGAAGAGGTGATACCCTCGATGCACTCCAGTACCTTACATCCCTTGTTGTAAATAAGGGTGAAGAAAATTACATCCGTGTTAATATTGATACAGAAAATTACAGAGGTAAGAGAGAGGAAACCCTCATAAAGCTTGCAAAGAGAACAGCAGGTATCGTTGCAAGAACAAGAAAGAGTATTACTCTTGAGCCTATGAACCCCAATGAGAGAAGAATTATTCATTCTGCTCTTCAGGAATACAGAAATGTAACAACCTATTCTACCGGCAAGGACCCGCACAGATGTATTGTTATTACAACAAAGAAAAAGGAATACGGTGACGATTACGTTTCCAAGTACAGATACAACCGTAAGGAAAACGAAATCGCAGGCGTATAATAAAATATTGAAAGAAAGAGGTGAAAGGTCTTTCTTGTAAGATGAAATCTTATGAGAAGAATACTTTTGCCTCTTATTTTTTTTGGAGTTGATAAAAATGACACAAAACAGTACAATTTGTGCCCTCTCTACCCCACGCGGAAAGGGTGGTATTGCCGTAATAAGGGTAAGCGGTGAAAAAGCCCTTGAAATTACGGAAAAAACAGTAAAATCCAATAAAAAAATAACCGAGGCAGAGGGGTATACCATTGTTTACGGAAAGGCATTTTCAAACGAAAGGGAAATTGACGAGGTTCTGGTAAGTGTTTTCCGTGCACCCAACTCATTTACAGGTGAAAATGTCTGTGAAATAAGCTGTCACGGCTCCCCCGTCAGTGTGGAAAGAATTATAGATGCCCTTATAGAAAACGGTGCATCCATGGCACAAAAGGGCGAATTCACCAAAAGAGCATTTTTAAACGGAAAAATGAGTCTTACTCAGGCGGAAGCAGTCCACGATATTATAGAATCAAAGACGGATGAGGCACTTTATGCCGCAGTAAACCGACTTGACGGTGCAATTACAAAGCCTATTATAAAAATCCGTGAGGAGCTTCTTGATTTACTGGCGGCAATTCAGGTTTCAAGCGATTTCCCTGAGGAGGATATAGATACCTTTGCAGGCGGAGAGCTTTCGGGAAAGCTTGAAAGAATAGAAAATGAACTTCTCGAACTTAAAAAGAGTGCAAGACGTGGAGAAGCACTAAATAGCGGAATCACCTGTGCAATCTGCGGTATTCCCAACACAGGAAAAAGCTCTCTTTTGAATGCCCTTATTGAGAAGAAAAAGGCAATTGTAACAGATATTGCAGGTACAACACGTGATGTTGTTGAGGAATATGCTGATATTGACGGAATCCCAGTAAAATTCGGTGATACGGCAGGTATCAGAGAGAGCAGTGACGTGGTTGAATCAATCGGTGTGGAGCTTAGCTACGATTACATCAAAAATGCAGACATTTGTATCTTTGTAACCGAATGCGGAAGAGATTTAACCGACGAGGAAAAGGACATTTTAGAAAAAATTTTGGGAAAAGACCATATTTTAGTTGCAAATAAGACAGATTTGGGCGAAAATGATAAAGAGGGCTATATAGAAATCAGTGCTAAAGAGCAGAAAGGCATAGAAAAAATAAAAAAGGCCGTGTCAGAAATAATAGGTACGGCAGAACACCCTGCATTTATTGCAAACGAAAGACAGTTTGAGGCAGTTGTAAGGGCGGCAGAAAGCATAAGAAAGGCAAAGGAAACCATAGAGGACGGATTTTTCAGCGATTTTTGTGCAATTGATATTGAAAACGCAGTAGCATTCCTCGGAGAAGCCGAGGGAATAAGCATAAATCAGGAAACAGTAAACCGTATATTCGAAAAATTCTGTCTTGGAAAATAGGGATGATAAAAATGCCCAGAACGCAAAAAGGCACTTTTATTAGAATAAAATAACTTAAAATATTAAAAATATATTTTTTTGGTAGAAAAATCTCATTTTATTCGATTTTTCAAAAAATAAAGCCTTTTTGCTACGAACAAACTTCACCTCTCGACGTACCTATGTACGCCTTCGGGTAACCCAAGCTTCGCTTGGCTCAGTTTGTCCGTTCTGAACATTTTTTCCTATCCCTTAAAAACTTTATACGAAGGTGTAAATATGGAAAATAATTTTGATATTGCCGTAGTTGGTGCAGGTCACGCAGGCTGTGAAGCGGCACTTGCATCTGCAAGGCTCGGTATGAAAACAATAATTCTTACAATAAATCTTGATTCTATTGCGAATCTCCCCTGCAATCCGTCAATTGGCGGTACTGCAAAGGGGCATCTTGTACGCGAAATTGATGCTCTTGGCGGTGAAATGGGTAAGGTTGCAGATAAAACCAAGATTCAGACAAGGATGCTTAACCTCAGAAAAGGTCCTGCGGTACACTCTCTCCGTGCACAAACTGACAGAAGAGCCTATCAGATTGAGATGAAAAAGCGTCTTGAACAGCAGGAAAATCTCTATATCCGTCAGGCGGAGGTAAAAACCGTTGAAAAAGACGGTGACGGATTTGTCCTTACCATCCATACAGGTACAAAATTTTATGCAAAAGCCGTAATTCTCTCCACAGGTACATATATGGAGGGTAAAATAATTATCGGTGAAACCAGTTACAGCGGCGGTCCTGACGGCCTCTTCCCCTCTCTTGGTCTTAGTGATAGTCTTAAGAAGCTTGGTGTAGAAATGATGCGCTTCAAAACTGGTACACCCACTCGTGTTCATGCAAGAAGTGTGGATTTCTCCCGTCTTGAAAAGCAGGAGGGTGATGAGGAAATCGTTCCTTTCTCCTTTGAAACCACGGAAAAGGAAGAAAACAAGGTTTGCTGTTATCTAACCTATACAAACACAAAAACCCATGACATTATAAGGGAAAATCTTCACAGAAGCCCCCTTTTCAACGGCCTTATTGACGGTGTCGGTCCCCGTTATTGTCCGTCAATTGAGGATAAGGTGGTAAGATTCAGTGACCGTGAACGCCATCAGGTTTTTATTGAGCCAATGGGACTTACTACCGAGGAAATGTATCTTCAGGGAATGAGTACAAGCCTGCCTGAGGATGTTCAGCTCAATATGTTAAAGACTATGGAGGGGCTTGAAAACGTAGAAATTATGCGAAGTGCCTACGCAATTGAGTATGATTGCTGTAATCCTTTGCAGCTTCGCCCATCTCTTGAAATGCGTGATATTCCGGGACTCTACGGTGCAGGTCAGTTCAACGGCACAAGCGGTTATGAGGAAGCTGCAGCACAGGGACTTATTGCAGGAATAAATGCTGCAAGAAAACTTAAGGGCTTAGACCCTATTGTTTTTGACAGAAGTGAGGCGTATATAGGCGTTTTAATTGATGATTTGGTAACAAAAGGAACAAATGAGCCTTACAGAATGCTCACATCAAGGGCAGAATACCGGCTTTTACTCCGTCAGGACAATGCAGATTTAAGGTTAACCCCCACAGGATATGAAGTAGGACTTATTTCGGAGGAAAGATATAATAAATTCCTCGAAAAGAAAGCTAATATAGAAAAAGAAATAGAAAGAATTAATTCGGTAAATATATCTCCAAGTAAAGAAATTAATAAATATTTGGAAAATATTGGAAGTCAAACCCTTTCAACAGGCATAAAACTTGCAGAACTTATCAGAAGACCGGAGCTTTCGTATGAAGAGCTTGCTCCATTTGACAAAGAACGTCCCGAATTGGAAAAAACTCATTGGCAGCAGGCAGAAATTGCAGTAAAATACGAGGGATATATAAAAAGACAGTTCGAGCAGGTAGAAAGATTTAATAAAAATGAGAAAAAACTCATCCCTGAGGACATAGACTACTCAAAAGTATACGGTTTAAGGACGGAAGCAAGACAGAAGCTTGAAAAAATGCGTCCCGAAAACATTGGAAGAGCAAGCAGAATCAGCGGAGTAAGTCCTGCTGATATAGGAGTTCTCCTTATATACCTTGCAGGAGAAAGGAGTTAAGTATGGATTTAATAAAAGAAGCAGAAAGATTAAGCCTAGAGGTATCAGAAAATGCAAACAATTTGTTTGCAAAATACAGCGAAATGCTTATTTCTTATAACGAGGTTATGAATTTAACTGCAATTACCGAGCCTGACGAGGTAAAGGAAAAGCACTTTTTGGATTCAATAACCCTTATTTTAAGTGAAAAGCTTGAAAACGGGATGAGCCTTATCGACATAGGTGCAGGAGCAGGGTTCCCCTCCTTGCCTGTTAAAATCGTAAGGGATGACCTAAAAGTCACTATGCTTGATTCCCTCAATAAGAGAATAGGTTTTTTAAATGATGTAATAAACGAATTAGGCTTAAAAAACATACAGGCAGTTCATTTCCGTGCAGAAGATGCGGGCAAAGACAAGAATTTCAGAGAGAAATATGACGTTGCAACAGCAAGAGCCGTTGCAGACCTTGCGGTATTATCCGAATATGCCCTGCCCTTTGTTAAAGTAGGCGGTTATTTCGTAGCACTAAAAGGAAATTCCCCGAAAGAAGAAACGGAAAAAGCAAAAAAAGCAATAAGGGAAATGGGCGGAGAAATTGAAGAGATAAAAGAGGTAAGACTTCCGTCGGGAATTGTCCACAGCCTTGTAATTGTAAGAAAGGTAATCCCAACTCCCGATAAATACCCCAGAAAAGTAGGAACTCCTGTTAAAAAACCAATAATCTAAAACGAGGACAAGTGTTTTTTGAAAATGCTTGTCCTTTTTGTTGTAATAAGGCGATAAATTTTTCTTTAATACCCCTTTTTATTGTGTTAAAATTGTTATATAAATAATAAAAGGGATGAATTAAATGAAAATAAGCCGGCAGAAGATAAAGAGTATAAATGTTGAGGATATAAAGCCAAACCCTTACCAGACAAGGAGAAATTATAACCATCTGAAACTAAATAGCCTTGCGTCTTCTATAAAGGAAGTGGGAATTTTAACCCCTCTTTTATTAAGAACAACCACCTTAGGGTACGAAATAATATCAGGAAACAGACGTTTTCGTGCTGCTTTGATGGCAGGACTGAAAACAGTGCCGGCAATTGTAGTTGTCGCAGGTGACAGACAGTGTGCCCAGCTTAGCCTGATAGAAAATCTCCAAAGAGAAGACCTCACACCCTTTGAAGAAGCGGAAACTTTCTATAACCTTTTAAGCTATCACGACGTAAATAAAGAAGATATTGTGAAAACTGCTGCCGTAAACGGTCAATATATTTCAGAAAAACTAAAACTTTTAAAAATAGTCCCTGAAGCAAGATTTAAAATAGAAGAAAGCAGTGCAGACGAAGAATCGGCAAGAGAATTAACGAAAATACACGATAAGGACGAACAGTTAAAGGCTGCAGAGCTTCTGATAAAAGAAAACCTTTCAGCAGAAGATGTATCCCTTTTGGCAAAGCAAATTAACAGAAAATTGGCAAACGGCAAGAAAAAACTACGCTATTCAAACATCCCTCTTTGCAGAAACACAGTTAAAAAGACCGTAAATATACTCAAAGACAGTGGAGAAAAGGTGGAGTTTACGCAAAAAGAGGATGAAAATTATGTTGAATATACTCTCAAAGTGCGAAAACAGAGTGTTTTTTGAAAAATACTCTGTTTTTTTATAAAAAAATGTTTCACGTGAAACATTTTTGTGTTATAATACATAATAATCAGTAAAAATGAAGAAAAAGGAGGGATTTCCATGGGAAAAGTAATAGCAATAGCAAATCAGAAAGGCGGCGTTGGAAAAACCACTACTGCGGTAAATCTTGCGGCGTGTTTAGCTAAGGCAGGAAAGAAAGTTCTTCTTGTTGACATAGACCCTCAGGGAAATTCCACAAGCGGTTTGGGCATAGATAAAAGACGTTGTGAGAAGACCATATATAACTGCCTTATAGATAAGGAAAAAATGGAAAATGTTTCCATTGAAACTGAGTACGAAAATCTTTCGGTATGCCCGTCAAACCTTGATTTGTCGGGGGCGGAGATTGAGCTTATAAGCGTAATGGGACGGGAAAACCGCCTTAAAGAAAGCATTGCGTCAGCAAGAGAAATATTTGACTATATTCTTATAGATGCACCTCCGTCGCTTGGACTTATTACGATAAATACCCTTACTGCAGCAGACAGTGTGATTATCCCCGTTCAGTGTGAATTTTACGCACTGGAGGGCGTAAGTCAGCTTATAGAAACCATAAAAAGAATAAAGAAAGCACTTAACCCAAACCTTTATATACAGGGAATTGTGATGACAATGTATGATGCCCGTACAAACCTTGCAATGCAGGTTGTGGACGAGGTTAAGAGGTTTTTCCCCGGCAAGGTTTACAGAACTATTATCCCCAGAAATGTCCGTATTTCCGAAGCACCCGGCTTTGGAAAACCTGTTATATACTATGATGAGTCGTCAAAAGGTGCAGAAGCGTATACTGAGCTTGCCTTGGAGCTTATAGAAAGCGTTGACGCAGAAAACTTGGAGGAAAAAGAATGAAAAGAGTATTGGGACAGGGGCTTGACACTCTTTTTGGTGTTACAAGCCGTAATGAAACCTCTTCTGAAACAGAGGGCACAAGCGAGGTAAGGGTGATAAAAACCAGCCTTATTGAGCCAAGACGTGACCAGCCCAGAAAGAATTTTGACCGTGAACAGCTTCAGGCATTGGCCAATTCCATTTCGGAGCATGGCGTAATACAGCCTATTATAGTGGTTGAGGGGCAGAATGGCTATTACAGTATAATTGCAGGCGAACGCAGATGGCGTGCAAGCAAGCTGGCAGGACTAACCGAAATGCCTGCAATCGTGAGAACGTACGACGAGCTTCAGATTGCGGAGGTTGCCCTTATTGAAAACCTGCAGAGAGAGGACCTAAATCCTATTGAAGAGGCAATGGGCTACAAAACCCTGATGGAGAAATTCTCGATGACGCAGGACAAGGTCAGCGAAAGAGTCGGAAAAAGCAGAAGTAACATTGCGAATATGTTAAGACTCCTCTCTCTCGAGGATGAAATAAAGGAAATGCTTGCTGAAAATAAGCTTTCTATGGGACACGCCCGTGCACTTTTATCTCTTCCTGAGGGGCAAGAGAGAGTTCAGGCGGCAAAAAGGATAATTTCCGAGGGCCTTAATGTAAGGCAGGCGGAAAGCTTAGGCAAGGAAATGCCTAAAAAACCGGAAAAGCATAAAAAAGGCAAGGAAAGCCTTTATCCCGATGTAGAAAGGACTCTTTCTCAAAAGTACGGAACAAAGGTGAAAATAAAGGGTAACCGCAAGGGAAAGGTTGAACTTGAATTTTATTCCGTTGCGGACTTAACAAGGCTTGTTGATTTACTTAGCTAAAAATTAAAGGTTTATATATACGAAAGGAAGTTTTAAAATGTTGGATCTTAAACTTATCAGAGGCGAAACCGAAAAGGTAAAAGCAGCTCTTGGCAGAAGAAAGGAAAATGTGGATATTGATGCCATAATTGCCGTTGACGACAAGAGAAGAGCTCTTCTTTACGAGGTTGAGGGACTCAAAGCAAAACAGAACGAGGTAACAAAGAAGATTCCTGCAATGAAAAAGGCGGGAGAAGACACAACGGCTGTTTTTGCTGAAATGAAAGAAATCTCCGAGAAAATAAAGGAGTTTGATGCACAGGTAAGAGAGGTTGAGGAAGAGCTTAACCGTATGATGCTTACAATTCCTAACATTCCCGACGCATCCGTTCCCGACGGTGACACAGACGAAGACAATATTGAAATAAGAAAATTCGGTGAGCCTAAGAATTTTGGGTTTGAGCCTAAAGCTCACTGGGACCTTGGTAAAGACCTTGGCGTGCTTGACCCCGATACTGCTGCAAAGATTACGGGTACACGTTTCACAGTTTACAAGGATCTCGGTGCAAAGCTTGAAAGAGCTGTAATCAACTATTATCTTGATACACATACCGAGAAAAATGGCTATACAGAGGTATTTCCTCCCTTTATGGTGCATAGAAATTCCATGATAGGAACAGGTCAGCTTCCCAAGTTCGAGGAGGATGCGTTTAAAGTAGCAGGAACAGAGTATTTCCTTGTTCCCACAGCGGAAGTTCCCGTTACAAATATGTATCGTGAGCAGATTCTTGACGGTAGTCAGCTTCCCATAAAGCACGTTGCATATACTGCGTGTTTCCGTGCAGAAGCAGGCAGTGCCGGCAGAGATACTAGAGGTCTTATCCGTCAGCATCAGTTCAACAAGGTAGAACTTGTTAAGTTTGCAAAGCCTGAAGAATCCTATGAAGAACTTGAAAAGCTTACAAGAGATGCGGAAAGCGTTCTGCAGGGACTTGGTCTTCCTTACAGAGTGGTACAGATTTGCATAGGCGACCTTGGTTTCACGGCTGCAAAGAAGTATGATATAGAGGTTTGGATGCCCTCTTACGGCAGATATGTAGAGATTTCCTCCTGCAGTAACTTTGAGGATTTCCAGGCAAGAAGAGCAAACATCAAGTACAAAGACGGTCAGGGAAGCAAGGCACAGTATGTTCATACCCTTAACGGCAGTGGTGTTGCGGTAGGAAGAACCGTTGCGGCAATCCTTGAAAACTACCATAATGAAGACGGCAGCATTACAATTCCCGAAGTTCTTGTTCCTTATATGGGCGGAAAGACCGTTATTAAATAAAAAAGTGAGGAAAATGGAAATGAATGCAATAAAGAAAATCAGTGCGTTGGCACTGGTGATTATAATGGCATTTTCTTTTTCAGCCTGCTCGAATATGAAAGAGCAGATAACAGACCTTACAAAAGAGCGGACAGAACTCCAGAAATATGTGGAGGAACACGGAGAAGAGTTTATTAACACCTTCAAAGAGGGTTTTGAAATAAGCGGAATGAAGTGTGATGCCACGATTGAAGCAGACGGAAACATTCTTATTATGAATGTCAGTATGGCGGAGTTTAACGACGTTCCTGAAGAGATAAAGAGTGTAATTCAGGCTTCGTTGGATGAAAGTAAATCTTCTCTTGCCTCGTCTTTTGCGGAGATAAAAAAACAGATTTCTTCCCTTGAAGGAGTAAAGGTAAACTTCAACGAGGCAGACGGTGCCCCTATTGCAGCAATAGAGGTTGAAGTATAACAAAGCAAAGCACCCCGAAACCAATGCGTTTCGGGGTGCTTTTAAATTCTCTGTTTCACGTGAAACATTCTCTGAAAACCAGAAAAGCAAACAAAAGTTCGCGCCTTGTTTATGCTTTTCTTGCTAAAAAAAGGTTTTTCACGAGAATTGCCGCCATTGGCCCGAAGATAAGCCCCCAAAAGCCAAAGAGCTTCATACCTGCAAAAATTGAAAAAATCGTAATAAGGGGGTGGATTCCCAATTTGCTTCCGATAATTTTTGGCTCGCAGAGCTGACGCGTAAGAATTGCAACCCCATACAGCACCAAAAGCCCCCACCCCGTTGCAGGATTGTCTGTCAGAAAATAAAAAACGGAAAGCGGAACAAGAATTGTGCCTGTACCGAGGATGGGGAAAGCATCCACAAGTGCCGCAAAAAATGCAAGCAAAAGAGCATAGCGGAGTTGCAGAAAGGTAAAACCGAGAAAAAGCACCGTAAAAAGGATTCCCTCTATAATAAGCTGTGCTTTAAGGTATGAAAAAAGCACATTTAAAGCAGACTCCTTGATTTTCTCAAATTTAATGCAAAACGAGTTGCCAAAAAATCTTTTTGCACCGTCATAAAAAAGAAAATTGTCCTTCAGCAGAAAAAAAGAGGTAAAAACAGTTGTGAAAGCTGTGATAAGAAGTGCAGGGATATTTTTTGCAAAACTTAAAATCCAGGAGGATATTTTAAGCAGAATATCGGAAAACTGTGCGTGGAAGGAGTCGAAAAGACTTGAAAAAACTTCACCAGAGCGAGATGCGGAAAGGGAATTTATCTTCCTTGAAATAAAAGGAACAGCATCCTTGTAAAGCGAATTGGAACGGGTGAAAAGTGCAATTTCATTTACAAGATGTGAAAAAATTATCCGCAGAATAAAAAACAGGGCAAAGGAAATCAGTAAAAGTGATAAAAGAGCACTTATTGATGGTGGGATAAACTTTTTGAGTCGTTTGTTCAGCGGATTTGCAAGAAGATACAGCACATACCCCAGAATAAAAGGGAGCAAAATCCCAATCAGTTTCGGGAGTGCCAGCCACAACAGTGCTGCAGGAATAAAAAATATTATAAAATCAAGACATAGAGAACGGAGCGTTTTAAAAGAAATCAAAATAATCACCTTAAAATAAAAAATAGAAAGAGCAGTATTGCTCTTTCTATTTTACTCACAAAAAGTCTTACTTAATCATCTTTCGAGGAATCTTTTCATTATTGTATAACCGTCAGTGATTTTCTCCCCGTATTTTTCAGCATCCTTTTCGATAAAACGGTGTCCGGTGTTTGCACAGTCACCCTTTTTGTACATTACGCAGGGAACAGGCTCTCTGCTGTGTGTTTTTGTGGCAATGGGTGTAGGATGGTCTGGCATTACCAAAAATGCGTAATCTTCGCCGGCCTCATCCAATTTTTCCTTTATATAACCGATTATTTTTTCATCAATAATTTCAAGAGAACGTGTTTTTCCCTCTGCATCACCCTGATGACCGCATTCGTCGGGAGCTTCAAGGTGAACGTACACCAAATCTGCACCGTCTTTTAAAAGTGCATCGGCAGAGGCTTTTGCCTTACCCTCGAAATTTGTGTGGAGATTTCCCGTAGCACCGTCAACATCAATGCTGTTCATTCCTGCAAGAATTGCAATCCCTTTTATAAGGTCAACTGCAGACACCACAGCACCCTTTTTACCGTAGGTTTCATAGAAATTGTTAAGTGCTGGCTTTGTACCCTCGCCCCAAATCCACATAGATGTTGCAGGATTCTTTCCCTCGGCAATTCTCTTTTGATTGATGGGATGGTTTTTAAGGATTTTTTCACTCTTTTTCATTAAATCGAGGATTCTTTCGTCGGAGGGGAGATAATCCTTGATTTTTCTGTCGGAAATGTCGTGGGGAGGTGTCAGGGTGAAGCTTTCGGGAGCATCATCCCACACGAAGAGGTGGCGGTAGCTGATTCCACCGTAGAAATGAATATCTCCGCCGCCAAGCTGCTTTTCGATTTCCGCCATAAGTGCACGGCTTTCCTCTGTTGTGATTTCGCCCGAGGAGTAGTCAAGCATAGTTTTGTCCTCGTAGTTTTCCTCGTCGGAAAGAGTTACAAGGTTTGCACGGAATGTAGTCTGGTTATCGGCAATTTTAACGCCGATAGAAGCCGCCTCCAGAGGAGAACGTCCAGTATAGCAATCAAGTGGATTATATCCCATTACGGAAAGGTTTGCAACATCACTTCCCGGTTTGAGGGAGTCGGGAACGGTCTTTACAAGAAAAAGAGAACCGTTGGAAGCAAAGTAATCCATGTTGGGAGTATTGCTTTTTTCAAGAGGGGTAAGTCCGCCTAAAGAATCTATCGGAAGGTCTGCACAGCCATCCGTAAGTACAATTACATATTTCATATTATCATCGCCTTTCGCATTTTATTATAGCAATTTAAACAGGGGTTTTCAAGGAAAAATGTATAAAATTTGTTAAAAGGAGTAATTTATAACCTTAGAGGTGACTGAAAAATGACTGATTCTTTAAAGAAAAACCGAATTCTTGTGATTTTATCCGTTCTTTTGATTGTGACGGGGATTTTTGCCTTTATGCAATACCGGCGGGCACAGAAGCTGACCTATTTTCAGAATGTCGAGTATAACAGAGTCTTTTCCGAGCTTAGCGAAAGTGTGGACGACCTTGAAATTTCCCTTTTAAAAGGGCAGGTAGTGTCAGGGGACAGCCAGCTTATAAAGCTTTCAGCCGACTTGTACGGTCAGGCAAGTGCAGCTAAGGCAAACCTTGCCCTGCTTCCGATGAAAGGACAGACCCTTGCAAAAACCTCCGAATTTCTGGCACAGGTAGGCGAATACGCCAACAGCTTGTCGGACAAGATGCTTCGGGGTGAGGAAATTTCTCAAAAGGAAATAACCACAATGCAGGAGCTTTTAGAGTATTCGAGAATCCTCAAAAAAGCCTTTGACAAAATGCTTGTCGACATAAATGAGGGAAAAATCTCTTTTTCGGATGATAAGAGTATTTCAGGAAGGCTTACCGGTGCAAAGGCAAGCCTTTCGGGAGAGCTTTCGGGATTGGAAGAGGAGTTTCACGATTATCCGTCGCTTATTTATGACGGACCGTTTTCACAGCATCTTACCCAGAAAGAATCAGTTTTCCTTAAAGGAAAGGCAGAAATTTCGCAAAAACAGGCAATAAAAAAAGCCCGTATTCTTACGGGAGAAGATGCAAAGAGTGTTACGGAAATAAAAGGAAAAATTCCGTCATATTCCGTTAATGGGAAAAACACTGTGGCTGAATTTACAAAAAAGGGCGGAGTGCTTCTGCTTTATATGAAAGACAGAGTGTCGGAAAATGAAAAAATTTCCCTCAAAAGTGCAGACCAGTCTGCACAAAGGTTTCTTCGTGAAAACGGCTTTTTCGATATGACGGAAAGCTATTACGAGAAAAAAGACGGAAGTGTTGTTATAAATTATGCCTACAAACAAGATGAATATACGGTTTTCCCTGACCTTGTAAAGGTAAAGGTAGCCCTTGATAACGGTGAGGTAATAGGCTTTGAAAGCCTTGGGTATGTTACAAATCACATTTACAGACAGATTCCCGAGGAAAAAATAAGCAGTGAGGAAGCTCTTTCAAAAGTGGGGACACATCTTAAAACAGAAAGTGTCACAAAGGCAATAATCCCGCTTGACGACGGAACAGAAAAGGCTTGCTGGCAGATTCAGGGAACTGTTTCCGATAGACATTTCCTGATGTATGTAAATACCCAGACGGGCGATATTGAAGACGTACAAATTCTCCTTGAAAGCGACGGAGGAATTCTGGCAGTATAAACAAAAAAGACACATACTGGGAACTGACCCCAATATGTGTCTTTTCTTAGCATAAATTCCGTTAAAATCGGGGGCGTGTACCTCGATTTTAACACCTTGCAAGGGCTGGCACGGTGAGTGCCGCGCGAGCGAAAGCCCTTTACTCGAAGAGAATGCTTTTACGAAGTAAAACTTTCTCTTCGAAAGGATGGCGTTGCCATCCGCCTATAGTACTTTCCCTAAAAATTCTTTTAATCTGGGGTGTTTGGGATTTTGGAAGATTTCTTCGGGAGAGCCGGTTTCGGCTATTTTTCCCTCTTCCATAAAGATTACCTTGTCGGCAACCTCCTTTGCAAAGCCCATTTCGTGGGTAACAACAACCATTGTCATACCCTCCTGTGCAAGCTCTTTCATAACCTCCAAAACTTCGCCTACCATTTCGGGGTCAAGCGCTGATGTAGGTTCGTCAAAAAGCATTACCTCTGGATTCATTGCAAGGGCACGGACAATTGCAATTCTCTGCTTCTGTCCGCCTGAAAGCTGACTGGGATAAGCATTTGCACGGTCTGCAAGACCTACTCTCTTAAGGAGACTTAATGCATTTTCTTCTGCGTCCTTTTTGTTTTGCCTCAGCAATTTTATAGGAGCAAGAGTGATGTTTTTGAGAATTGTCATATGGGGGAAGAGGTTAAACTGCTGGAAAACCATTCCCATCTTCTGTCGATGGAGATTAATGTTATTCTGAGGGTCGGTTATATTTACCCCCTCGAGAAAAATTTCTCCCTCCGTAGGAGTTTCAAGAAGATTGAGCGACCGCAGGAATGTGGATTTTCCGCATCCGCTGGGGCCTATAATAACGATAACCTCGCCCTTTTTGATTTCAAGGTCAACTCCGTCAAGAGCCTTTACCGTTCCGCCTGTAAAATGCTTTTTCAGGCCGTTTACTTTTATGATTGTATTATCGCTCACTCTTACGAAGCCTCCTTTCAAGAATATTTACAAGCTTGGTAAAGAAAATTACCATTACCAGATATATTCCTGCTACTGCAAGCAGAGGCATAAAGGTTTCGTAAGTCGCACCGCGGATAATATCTCCGCCCTTGGTAAGGTCCTTGATTGCAACGTAACCCGCAACAGAGGTTTCCTTTAAAAGCACGATAAATTCGTTGGCAAGTGCAGGAAGAACACTCTTGAATGCCTGCGGAAATACGATATAAAGCATTGTGCTTATGTATCCAAAGCCCAGTGACCTGCCTGCTTCAAACTGACCGTTGTCAACACTCATTATACCGCTACGGAAAATCTCGGCAACATAAGCACCTGAATTTATACCGAATGCAGAAACAGCAATGAGGATTCCGTTGCTGGAGGTTGCAAAAATTATGTAGTACATTATCATCAGCTGTACAACAACGGGAGTTCCGCGGATTACCGTAAGGTAAATATTGCAGAAAAAGTTTCCCACAGCAAGAAGAAATTTACCGAGTCCACGACGCATCTGACTGTAATTTTTGTCGTAGGTGCTTCGCACAATTGCAACAACAAGGCCGATTACAATTCCCATTATGCAGGACAAAAGTGTAATTTTAAGTGTTGCGGTAAGTCCCTCGGTAATGAATTTCCATCTGTTTTTTGTAATAAAGCATTTTATAAAATCTGATTTAAGGGTTAGCAAAAATTCTGCCATTTCAGAATTCACAGCCTTTCTGACTGAAAAGTGTTAAGGGAGCAGGTAAAACCCGCTCCCTTAAATAGGTTTTATTAAGTAAATTATTCAGCTTTGATGTATTTATCAACAATTTTCTGAAGTGTACCGTCTGCAGTAAGTTCCTGGAGAGCCTTGTTGATGTTTTCAAGAAGCTCTGTGTTTTCCTTGGAAACTGCAATTGCGTACTGCTCTTCTGCATATGCTGTGTCAAGAATCTTAAGATCTTCGCTTTCTACAACAAATGCTTTAGCAGGCTCGTTGTCGATAATTACGCAGTCAACCTTACCGATTTTAAGTGCTTCAACAGCGTCAGCACCCTTGTTGAAACGGGAAACTGTGCCAAGACCCTCGTCTTCAATATCCCATGTGGAGTAAAGGTCGCCTGTTGTACCTGTCTGAACACCGATTGTGTAGTTCTTATCACCGAAGAGGTCGTCAACAGTTGCGATAGCACTGTCGTTTTTAACGATAACAACCTGAACACCTGTTGCATAGCTTTCAGAGAAATTAACCTCTTCAAGTCTTTCATCAGTAACTGTCATACCAGCCATACCCATATCATACTTACCTGCAACGATTGCGGGGATGATAGAGTCGAATGCAGTGTCAACGATTTCAAGCTCCATACCGAGCTTTTCAGCGATAACTGCTGCAATTTCAGCATCAATACCTACAACCTTGTCACCCTCGTAGAATTCATAGGGAGGGAATTCAGCGTTTGTAGCCATTGTGAGAACTTTCTTCTCTGCACTGTCGTCTGTCTTTTCGTTGCCGCAAGCTGCGAATACAAATACGGAAAGTGCAATTACAAGGATAAGAGAAATAATTTTTTTCATTATAAAATACCTCCAATTTTATTGATTATGTTACCATTATAATACAAATGTATAAATTTGCAAGCTTTTTTTGTAAATTTACATTTTTCATTTCTTTAAAAACAAGGTTTTTTCGTATGCTTTACTTACTGCATTTACCGTTGTTGCACGAAAAGCTCCCATTTCGAGGGCTTTTACACCCTCAATCGTTGTTCCGCCGGGGGAACATACATTATCCTTAAGCTCGCCGGGGTGCTTGTCTGTTTTAAGTACCATTTCAGCGGCACCCTTTACTGTTTCTGCCGCGTACAAAAGTGCCTTGTCACGGGGAAGACCGCATAGAACTCCGCCGTCAGAAAGTGCTTCGATGAATAAATATACAAAAGCAGGACCGCAGCCTGAAACGGCACTTGCCGCATCTATAAGCTTTTCGGGAATACGGTCGGTGATGCCTGCCTTTTTGAAAATTTCACAAAATTCTTCCGTTTCCTTAACTGTTATTTCGTCGTCGCAGGAATAAAGAATTACTCCGTTTCCAACTGCTGCGGGGGTGTTGGGCATAATGCGTATAACGGGGGCATTGAAGCCGAAAGCCTTTTCAATAGCCTCAATGCTGATGCCTGCCGCCATGGAAATTACGATATATCTGTCCTTTCTCTTTTTAAGAGTGGGTGCAATTTCCTTGATTGTGTCAAAAATCACCTGAGGCTTAACCCCAAGGAATATATATTTGCAGTTTTCTGCAATTGTTTTGTTATCTGACTTGTTTGCAAAAATTTCTTCTGCAAGTGCCTCTGCCTTTTCTTCCATAAAATCTGAAAGAAAAACAAATTTTCCGCCAATGGATTTTGCCGCTGCCTTAGCGAGTGCTCCCCCCATATTGCCTGTGCCGATAAAACCTGCTGTTATCATAAAGTCATCTCCTTTTATTATCGTATCTGTCCGTTTCCTCTAATAATGTATTTGTAGGTATTAAGTTCCCGAAGTCCCATTGGACCTCTTGCGTGAAGCCTTTGTGTGGAAATTCCCATTTCACAGCCAAGACCGAACTCCCCTCCGTCGGTAAAACGGGTGGAAGCATTCACATAAACGGATGAACTGTCAACTGCCGCCACAAAAAGACGGGCATTTTCTTCGTTTTGTGTAATGATACTCTCGCTGTGTCCTGTGGAATGGAGCGTGATATGCTCAATTGCTTCGTTTACACCGTCAACCACTTTCACAGCAAGGATGTAGTCAAGAAATTCTGTGTCAAAATCACTCTCTCCTGCTTTTTTTGTGCCGAGGATTGCATAAGCCCTTTCGTCACAGCGAAGCTCTACGGGATTTTCTTTTCTTTCGAGAGCAAGCCTTTCCTTTACAAGGGGGAGAAAGCTTTCTGCAATATTCTTATGAACAAGCAGGCACTCTGCCGCATTACAAACCGAGGGACGGCTTGTTTTTGCATTTTCGATTATGTCAAGTGCCATATTTATATCTGCACTCTCGTCAACAAATATGTGACAGATGCCCGTACCCGTCTGTATGCAGGGGACTTTTGCGTTTTCTGTGCAAGCCTTTATAAGTCCTGCACCGCCGCGTGGAATGAGCAGGTCTACATAGCCTACTGCCGTCATCAAATCTGTTGCACTCTGCCGTGTGGTGTCGGATACCAGATTTACAAGGTCGGGAGAAAGATTGCACTCAGAAAGTGCTTCCTTAAGGGCGTCTACAATAGCTTTTGCACTATTATATGCCTCTTTCCCTCCACGGAGGACACAGACATTTCCGCTTTTCAAGGAAAGTGCCGCCGCATCGCTTGTAACATTGGGACGGCTTTCGTAAATAATTGCCGTAACACCGATTGGCACAGAGGTTTTTTCTATTATAAGTCCGTTTTCTCTTTCCGTTCTTTCAATAACATTTCCCACAGGGTCGGGGAGCAGGGCAACATCACGAATCCCCTTTGCCATCCCCTCAATCCTTTCGGAAGAAAGGGAAAGGCGGTCTATCATAACGTCGGAAATAATTCCTCTTGCATTTTCTACATCAATTTTGTTTGCAGCAAGGATTTTGTCGGTATGCTCGACGAGTTTATCCGCCATTTTGAGTAGTGCCGCATTTTTCGTTTCTGTGTCAAGGAGCATTGCGGAAAGCTTTGCCGCCTTTGCTTTTTCAAGTAACTGTTGTGTGGTCATATTTTTCACCTTTTTCCCACGAATTTTGTGCCGACGCTTTTACCCTCTACAATATCATAAAGAACATAGGGGTTTGCACCGTTGGTAATCACCATATCAATTCCGCTGTCAGTACAAATCTGTGCCGCCTTGATTTTTGTTGCCATGCCGCCCGTGCCGAGGGAAGACCCTTTTCCACCTGCAACAGCAATGATTTCGGGGGTAATTTCGGGAACAACATCTATAAGCTTTGCATCCTTGTCCTTGTGAGGGTCGGCGGTGTAAAGACCGTCAATGTCAGATAAAAGAACTAACAAATCAGCTTCACAGCTTTTTGCAACGAGGGCAGAGAGCGTGTCATTATCACCTACCGAGATTTCCTCCGTTGCAACGGTGTCGTTTTCGTTTATAACGGGAAGTGCACCAAGCTCCAAAAGACGGAGCATTGTGTTTTTGAAATTTCCGCCTCTTACGCTGTCCTCAATATCGGGCGAGGTCACGAGAAGCTGTGCCACGGTATGATTATATTCGGAAAAGAGCTTGTCATATGTATACATCAGCTCGCACTGTCCGACTGCCGCAGCCGCCTGTTTGGTGGGCATATCGTCGGGGCGGGAGGAAAGGGACAGCTTTCCCATTCCCATACCGATAGCACCCGAGGATACAAGGATTATCTCATTGCCTGCATTTTTAAGATCGCTTAAAACCTTGCACAAATCCTCCACGTGACGGATATTAAGATGTCCAGTTGAGTGTGCTAATGTTGATGTACCAACTTTTACTGTTATACGCATAATATTACTTCCTTTATAGTAATTGTGAGAGTATCCTCCGCATTTCATCAAGTGATGTTGCCGAGTTAATTTTGTTTCGCAGTTGTGCCGCACCGCTAAGTCCCTTTATATACCAGGAGCCGTGCTTTCGTGCCTCGCGGATGCCGATATATTCCCCCTTTAGCTGACACATAAGGGCTATATGCTCCATTGCAAGGGCGATTCTTTCCTCTGCCGTGGGGTTTGTCAAAATCTCACCAAGAGAAAAAAGCTCGTTAATCTGTTTGAAAATCCAGGGATTTCCCTGACTACCCCTACCGACCATTACGGCAGAGGCACCTGTTTCCTCCAGCATACTTTTTGCATCTTGTGCCGTAAAAATATCACCATTGGCAATTACGGGAATGGAAACAGCTTCACATACCTTGCGGATAATGTTTCTGTCAGCCTTTCCGCTGTAATACTGCTCCCTTGTCCTGCCGTGAACAGTAACTGCCGCCGCCCCGCAGTTTTCTGCAATGCGTGCAAGCTCAACGGCGTTTATGTGATTCTCGTCCCAACCGCTACGCATCTTGACGGTTACGGGCTTTGTTGCTCTTTCGCAGACTGCACCGATAATTTTTTCAGCTTTGGAAAGGTCACGCATAAGAGCACTGCCTTCCCCGTTTCCTGCAATTTTCGGTGCAGGACAGCCCATATTTATATCGGTAAAGAGTCCGTGCTTCTCAACCTCGGGAACGGCATCTGCCATAATAACGGGGTCGCTCCCGAAAAGCTGTACCGCAGTGGGCAGGTTTTCCGTCTTCATAAGTGTACCTGTTTTTTTGTCGGCAAAGGACAGCGCCTTTGCACTGATCATTTCCGTGTAGGAAAGACCTGCACAGAATCGGTCGCATATTATGCGGAAGGCAAGGTCGGTGACCCCTGCCATCGGGGCAAGAAATATATTGTTTTTAAGTTCTACATTACCTATTTTCATCATAAATTAAGCTTCATATCGCCCTGCTTAATTATATTGAGCTTTCTCATTCCCTCGGAAATTACAAGGGAAATTATTGCAGGGAAGATAAAATACATCAGAATATTATAAAGAAGTGCGAGCATGGGGTCCATCTTGGATGCCATTGTCTGAAAGCTCATTATAGGGCCTACAAGACCTGCCGTTCCCATACCGCTTCCCGTGGGATTGCTCTCCATACGAAATACCATTGTGGAAAGAGGCCCTAAAACAGCACTTGTAAATATAGAGGGAATCCAGATAAGAGGGTGTCTCATAATGTTGGGAATCTGGAGCATACTTGTGCCGAGTCCCTGAGCCACAAGACCGCCAAACTTGTTTTCGCGGTAGCTTATTACGGCAAAGCCTATCATATTGGCACAGCAACCTACTGTTGCCGCACCTGCCGCAAGTCCGTCAAGTCCAAGGATAATGCCGATTGCCGCCGAGCTAATGGGGAGAGTAAGGAACATTCCCATAAGAACGCTGACAACAATACCCATAGTGAAAGGATTCTGCTTAACGCCCCAGTTTACCATAGCCCCAAGGTCTGCCATAAATTTTGAAATGGGAGGGCCTACCAGAAGAGCTATTGCCGAGCCTGCAAGAATACAGCAGACAGGAGTTACTATTATATCCACCTTTGTCTTTCCGCTGACAAGCTTACCCACAAGAATTGCTGTATATGCTGCAATAAATGCACCCAAAGGCTCACCGGGAGGCGTAATGGAGAATGTACCGTTTACAAAGAGTGTGCCTGCAAGAATTTTTGCTGCATAAGCACCAACCATACCGGCAACTGCGGCACTTATGGTTGTAAGCTGTGATGAACGGAACTTACACGCAACGCCGACACCGATACCTGCACCTGTTAAAAGAGAGGCAATTTTACCGGTGATGATAAGGAAATTGCCTACGCTTCCGCCCACAAAGGAGCCAAGCTGTGTAAGGATTGTGCCTACAATCAAAGTGGCAAACAGCCCGAATGCCATACCGCTGAGGCCGTCGATAAAGATATGGTTGAGGATTCTTTTTAATGTTCTCATTTGTAACGCCCTTTCAGATAATTTCCTATATTATATATAAAAAAATCGGGGTATTCAAGTAAAAAAGGCGGAAAAGCAAAAAAAACTATTGAAATTTACGATTTTTATGCTACAATGAAAGTAACATTCTATGTAAAAGAGGTGTAGACAATGGCTTATATTATTAATGATGATTGCATCAGCTGTGGTGCTTGCGAGGCAGAATGCCCCTGCAGCTGCATCAGTGAAGGTGATGGAAAGTACGTAATCGACGCAGACGCATGCGTAGAATGCGGTGCTTGCGCAGGTGTATGTCCTGTTGCTGCTCCCAACCCTGCTGAATAATTCAGTAATAAAAAAGAAAAGCCGCTGAATTTTTTCGGCGGCTTTTACTTTAATTCGGAGTGAATTATGGTTTACGATTATGAAAAGGTCGAAGACCTTGGTCTTAAAGGATATAAAATAATACAGAACAAGGACGGATTTTGTTTTGGCAGTGACGCAGTGCTTCTTTCCCGTTTTGTAAAGCTCAAAAAAGGGGCAAGGGTGCTTGATATGTGTACGGGAACGGGTATTATCCCCGTGCTTCTGTGGGGAATGTGTGAGCTTTCAGGAATTGATGCCGTGGAAATCGTGCCTGAGGTCAGCGACATGGCGAAAAGGACAATGGAGCTTAATTCTCTGCAGGACAAAATCCGTGTACATAACGAGGATTTAAAAAACTGCAAAAAGCTGTTTGGCACACATTCGTTTGATGCAGTTACCTGCAATCCGCCCTATATGAATGCAGGCGGAGGGCTTGTAAATCCAAAGGATAAGCTTGCCATTGCACGTCACGAAATCTGCTGCAGTCTTGATGATGTGGTAAGGTGTGCAAAAGAGGTATTAAAGCCCTGCGGAAAGCTTTTCATGGTGCATCGGGCAGACAGACTTTGCGATGTTATAACCACATTCCGCAAATATAAAATTGAGCCAAAACGCCTTGCGGTTGTGTATTCTTCTGAGGGAAAGAGTGCAAACCTGATTCTGGTAGAGGGTGCTGAGGGCGGAAAACCCCAGCTAAAATTAGAACCTGCCGTGTTTATGTACGATAAAGACGGGAATTATATACAATCTTTAAAATAAGGAAGATTATTATGAACGGAAAATTATACTTATGTGCAACGCCCATAGGAAACCTTGGCGATATTACACTGAGATGTGTTGAAACTCTCCGCACGGTTGACCTCATTGCGGCGGAGGATACAAGGAGGACTTTGGGACTGCTCAATCATTTGGAGATAGAAAAACCCCTTACAAGCTACTTTGAACATAATAAAAAGGAAAAAGGCGAATATCTCATAAACGAAATGAGAAACGGCAAAAACATTGCCCTTGTCAGCGACGCAGGCACACCTGCCATAAGCGACCCTGGGGAGGATTTGGTGAAAATGTGTGCCGAGGCAGGGATAGATGTTGTTCCCATACCCGGTGCAGTGGCAGGAATCAATGCTCTTATTACAAGTGGGTTTTCTACACAGCGGTTTGCGTTTGAGGGATTTCTGACCGTCAACAAACGAGGAAGAGCGGAACATCTTAAATCCCTTGTTGACGAGCAGAGAACAATGATTTTTTACGAAGCACCGCACAAGCTGATGTCAACGCTCCGTGATATGCTCGAAACCTTTGGCGACAGGAGAATTGCTCTCTGCCGCGAGCTTACAAAAATTCACGAGGAGATTTACAGAACAACATTTACCGAAGCAATTGCAAGGTACGAGGAAAATCCCCCTCGCGGTGAATTTGTAATTGTCATTGAGGGTAAAAAGTCAGAGGACCTTGCTTCCGAAAAGGAAGCCATATGGAAGACTATGTCCGTTTCCGACCATATTGAGATGTATATAAAGGATGGTATGACGGAAAAGGATGCCTTAAAAGCCGTGGCAAAAGACCGTGGCGTAAGTAAACGGGATATTTATAATGAATATAAGGTTTAAAATGTATAGAAACCTTTAAAAAAGGAAACAAAGTTCCTCGGAGGCGAGGAGGCCCTTTGCCATTTTGAACGCCAAAATGGCGAAAAGCGGTGGGGAATCGGAACCCCCGCGTTTTTGGTACTTTTGGCTCCCAAAAGTACATCGTCCCCTGCTATTCAGCAGAAGTTTATGCTTTTTTAAAAGCTTTTCTTTTATTTTTCCTTGACAAACCGTGTATATAGTGGTAATATATCAAAAGACAAATGTACACAGGTGGTGGACACATGGAACAGAGGAAGCTTGTAATCGCCGATTTGTCGGTGCTTCCACCGGTTTATCACAAGGTTTTGAAGGTTAAGGAGCTTTTGGAATCGGGAGTGGCAGAAACGGTGAATGAAGCTGCCGATATGGCAGATGTTTCAAGAAGTGCGTATTATAAGTATAAGGACTATGTATTCCCTTTCAATCAGATGCAGGGAATCCTCACGCTCCTTATAGCAGTAATTGACCTAAAAGGTGTTCTCAGCGATATGCTCGCATTTATGAGTGATGCCGGATGCAATATTTTAACAATTAATCAGAATGTCCCCATAAACGGTGTGGCAAACATCACCGTAACGGTACAGACCGAACAGATGAAAGTCAGTACAGACAGACTTATTACGGGACTTCAGACTATCCGCGGGGTGCGGAAAGTAAATATATTAGCAAAACAATAAAGGAAGGCATACAGATGAAAAAAATTGCTATTATCGGCTTCGGTGTAGTTGGCTCCGGAGTTTACGAAATCATAAGAAAAAATAAAAACCTCCTCACCAAAAAAGCAGGTGAGGAAATCGATGTCAAGCGTATTCTTGACATTCGTGACTTTGACTCTCACGAGGAGGCACATCTTTTTACTAAGGATTTCAATGACCTTGTAAATGATGATGAAATTTCAATTATTGTGGAAACAATGGGCGGTATTAAATTCGCTTATGACTATACAAAGGCAGCTCTTTCGGCAGGAAAAAGCGTTGTCACCAGTAATAAGGAGCTTGTTGCTGCACATGGTGACGAATTTTTCCGTATTGCAAAGGAAAATAATGTCCGTTATCTTTACGAAGCAAGTGTCGGCGGTGGTATCCCCATTATCCGTCCCCTTGCAAATGACGTGAGTGCAAACTGTGTTGAAGAAATTTCCGGCATACTTAACGGTACTACAAACTACATCTTAACAAAGATGTTCAAGGAAAATGACTCCTTTGAAAGCGCCCTCAAGACCGCGCAGGAGCTTGGTTATGCAGAAAAAGACCCCACAGCCGACGTTGACGGTATCGATGCCTGCAGAAAGATTTCTATTCTGATGTCCCTTGCAACGGGAAAGAAATTCAACAGCAGTAACGTAAATACAATCGGAATCCGCGGAATAACTGCCGAGGATGTTCAGTATGCGGCGGCAATAGGCTGTACAATTAAGCTTATCGGCCGTGGTTTTACAAAGGACGGCAAGGCAAACGCTTCCGTTGAGCCTATGCTTATCCCTCACAGCTGTCCCCTTTCGGGAATTGAGGATGTGTTCAACGGTGTACTTGTAAAGGGTAATATGGTTGACGAGCTTCTTTTCTACGGAAGAGGTGCAGGAAAGCTTCCCACTGCAAGTGCCGTTGTGGGTGACATTGTGGATATTGTCCGTTCTCCCGAATATAACGACTATTTCACATGGGAAGATTGCGGTAATGAAAATGTTATTCCGTACAAGGACGTGGAAGCACGTTTCTTTGTAAGAATTACAGCGGATAAGAAAGATAAAGTCAAGGAAATATTTGGTGAATGTGAAATCATAAAGGGTGTTTCCGACTACGGTTTCGTAACAAAGAAAATGAGTGTGGCAGACCTCGAAAAGGGTATAGAAGCACTCGGCGGTATAGTAAGCAGAATAAGACTTTTTAAATAATTCCAAGGAGGTTAACATAATGGGATTGATAGTACAAAAATTTGGCGGCAGCAGTGTTGCGGATGCTGAAAGAGTATTCCGTGTTGCAAACCGCGTGGTAGATACCTATGATGAGGGCAATGATGTAGTAGTTGTTGTTTCTGCACAGGGCGACACCACAGACGATTTAATTGCAAAGGCACAGGAAATTAACAAGAATGCATCAAAGAGAGAGATGGATGTTCTCCTCTCCGCAGGTGAGCAGATTTCCATGTCACTTCTTGCAATGGCAATTGAAAAGCTCGGCAGACCTGTTGTTTCCCTTACAGGATGGCAGGCAGGTGTGAATACCGACATCAACTATTCAAAGGCAAGAATCAAGAGAGTAGTCGGTGAAAGAATCCATCACGAGCTTGACAAAAAGAAAATTGTTATCGTGGCAGGTTTCCAGGGAATAAATAAATTTGACGACATAACAACCCTTGGCCGTGGTGGCTCCGATACATCGGCAGTTGCAATTGCAGCGGCATTGGGTGCAGACCTTTGCCAGATATTTACGGACGTTACGGGCGTTTATACAACAGACCCCAGAATCGTTCCCGAGGCAAGGAAACTCAACGAAATTACTTATGACGAAATGCTTGAACTGGCAAGTGCAGGTGCAAACGTGCTTCATAACAGAAGCGTAGAGCTTGCAAAGAAATTTAATGTAAATATGGAAGTGCTGTCCAGCTTTGAAAAAGTTCCCGGCACTATTGTTAAGGAGGAAAACACAGTGGAAAAAATGTTAATTAGAGGTATTGCCCGTGACAATGATGTAGCAAGAATTGCTCTCGTAAATATTGACGATACACCCGGCAAGGCTTTCCAGATATTCTCAATTCTTGCAAAGAAAAAGGTAAATGTAGACGTAATACTTCAGTCTATCGGCCGTGACGGAAGCAAGGATATCAGCTTCACTGTAAGTAGTGACGACCTTGAAACTGCACTTAATATCATCAACGAAAACAATGCAATTATCGGTGCTGAAAAGGTTATTCACGACGAAAATGTTTCCAAGGTTTCCGTTGTTGGTGCAGGTATGACATCTAATCCCGGTGTTGCAGCATTGATGTTTGAAGCTCTTTATGATGCAGGTATCAACATTCAGATGATTTCCACAAGCGAAATCAGAGTAAGCGTGCTTATCGACAGAAAAGACGCTGAAAAAGCTGTTAAGGCTATACATGATAAATTTGAACTTAATAATTAAAATGGCTTAGATAAAATGCGCAGAACGAAAAAACGCAAAAGATATTATAATGGTGCATTTTATTGAGTTTAGGTCACATACGCGTTTGAATGTATAAGGAAAGGAGTCCATAACGGACTCCTTTTTTGTATGTGTTTTTCTACGAACAAACTTTACCTCTCGCTGTACCTTTGTACAGCTTCGGGTACTCCCTTCGGGTTCAGTTTGTCCGTTCTGCAACATTTTCTCGTTGCCATTTGCTCAGGATTCAGGTGCTTCATTTTGTAAACAATTCTGTGCTTAAATACCTCTCTCCGCTGTCGGGAAGAAGAACTACAATCGTTTTTCCCTTGTTTTCTTCTCTTTCGGCAAGGATTTTTGCACCGTGGAGAGCCGCACCTGAGGAAATTCCCACAAGGAATCCCTCTTTTGTGGCGAGGGAACGGCCTGCAGTAAAGGCATCCTCTGCCTCAATTGTGATGATTTCATCACATATAGCTTTGTCAAAGGTGTCGGGAATAAAGTTTGCACCAATTCCCTGAATTTTATGGCTTCCGCTTCTGCCCTCGGTTATAAGGGGGGAGGAAGCAGGCTCAATCCCTACAATTTTTATGTCGGGATTTTTTTCTTTCAGATATTTTCCGGTACCGCTTATTGTTCCGCCCGTGCCGATGCCTGCAACGAATATATCTATTTTACCCTCGGTGTCTTCCCATATTTCAGGACCTGTCGTTTCATAGTGGGTCTTAGGATTGTCGGGGTTTATGAACTGTCCGGGAATGAAGCTTCCCTCATATTTTTCTTTAAGCTCATTTGCTTTTTGCACAGCACCATTCATTCCAAGGCTTCCCTCGGTCAGAACAATTTCCGCACCGTAGGCTTTGAGAAGATTTCTCCTTTCAACGGACATAGTGTCGGGCATTGTGAGGATTAGCTTGTACCCCTTTGCCGCCGCAACGGATGCAAGTCCTATGCCTGTGTTTCCGCTTGTTGGCTCAATAATAACACTGCCCTCTGTAAGAAGCCCCTTTTTCTCCGCTTCCTCAATCATTTTTACGGCAATGCGGTCTTTACTGCTTCCTGCAGGGTTCATACATTCAAGCTTGGCAATGATTTTTGCCCCGAGATTATTCTCTTTTTCATAATTGCAAAGCTCTAAAAGAGGGGTTTTCCCCACAAGCTCCGTTATCTTTTTATAAATCATTTTCTGTTCTCCTTTTTTGCACTTCCCAAGAATGGGAGAAAGTAGTGCAGAATTGACAAACTGAACCCGCAGGGGTTACCCGAAGGCGTACGAGGGTACGTCGAGCGGTGAAGTTTGTCGATAGCAAAACGAAGTAATAATAGGAATTTGCAAAAAGCAAATTCCTACTAAAAACAATCAAAGAAAAAATGTTTTCGCATTTAATAAAAGTAATCAATATATATTCTTTTCGTTTTGCGGTCGGTGCTGCTTTATCACATTCGCTCAATATCCTAATTTATCTCCTAAACTGTCGTCATTTTCAATCCAGTCTTTTTCAACATCGAAAATTTCGTAATTATTTTCATCACGACGCACGATAACCTTGGCAATGCCTGCATTTATAATGTGTCTTTTACACATCGCACAGCTTGTCGCATCGTGCACAAGCTCGCCCGTTTTACAATCCCTGCCTGCAAGGTAGAGCGTTGCACCAATCATATCACGGCGGGGCGCACTTATTATTGCATTTGCCTCGCTATGTACACTTCTGCACAGCTCGTAGCGTTCTCCTCTGGGAACCTGAAGCTGTTCACGTCTGCAGTAGCCTAAATCCATACAGTTCTTTCTGCCGCGGGGTGCACCCGTGTAGCCCGTGGAGATGATTTCATCATTCTTTACAATAATAGAACCGTAATTTCTGCGGAGGCAGGTTCCGCGCTCCAATACGGTTGTAGCTATATCAAGATAATAATTGTGTTTGTCTCTTCTTTCCATAGGTATTATACCCCCTTTTTATATATTTTATAATATATCGGGCTTTTTGTCAATTGAGGAGGTAATAACAATTGACAAATTCATTGCCTTTTGGTAAAATATAATAGACTTATAATATATTTCTAAGGGGATTTTAACCATGAGCAAAGAAAAGAAATTAGTTGAAGAAATCACATCAATGGATGAGGATTTTGCCCGTTGGTATACCGACATTGTGAAAAAGGCAGACCTTATCGAATATACAAGCATCAAGGGATGCTGTGTGTTCCGTCCCTATGCATATGCACTGTGGGAAAACATTCAGCACGTTCTTGACACGAAATTCAAGGAGCTTGGTCACGAGAATGTATATATGCCTATGTTCATTCCCGAGAGCCTTCTTGAAAAGGAAAAGGACCACGTAGAGGGCTTTGCTCCTGAGGTAGCGTGGGTAACACACGGCGGTCACGAAAAGCTTCAGGAGAGAATGTGTGTCCGTCCTACAAGTGAAACGCTTTTCTGCGAGCATTACAGTAACATTATTCAGTCACACCGCGACCTGCCCAAGCTTTACAATCAGTGGTGCAGTGTTGTAAGATGGGAGAAAACAACCCGTCCCTTCCTCCGCAGTATGGAATTTTTGTGGCAGGAGGGTCATACAGCACACGCAACAGCGGAAGAAGCACAGGAAGAAACAATCCGTATGCTTAATGTGTATGCGGATTTCTGTGAACAGTACCTTGCAATCCCCGTTGTTAAGGGTAGAAAGACTGATAAGGAAAAATTTGCAGGTGCAGTTGCAACATATACTATCGAAAGTCTTATGCACGACGGTAAAGCTCTTCAGTCCGGTACAAGCCATAACTTCGGTGATGGCTTTGCAAAGGCATTCGGTATCCAGTATTCCGACAAGGATAACAAGCTTCAGCACGTATTCCAGACATCATGGGGTGTTACAACCCGTCTTATCGGCGCACTCATTATGGTACACGGTGACAACAGCGGTCTTGTGCTTCCTCCCCGTATTGCTCCCAAGCAGGTTATGATTGTGCCTATTGCAATGCATAAAGAGGGGGTTAAGGAAAAGGCAACAGAGCTTTGCGATATGCTTAAAAAGACTCTCCGTGCAGATATTGACCTTTCTGATAAGACACCGGGCTGGAAGTTTGCAGAATATGAAATGAAAGGTATTCCCGTAAGACTTGAAATCGGTCCCAAGGATATTGAAAATAACAGCTGTGTACTCGTAAGACGTGACACAGGCGAAAAAATCAGTGCATCCCTTGACGGTATCGAGGAAACAATTGCAAAGCTTCTTGAAGATATTCAGAATAACCTCTTTAACAAGGCTCTTGAGCATCGTAATGAGCATACCTATACCGCAACAGATTACGATTCCTTTAAGGAAATCGTGGAAACAAAACCCGGCTTTGTAAAATCCATGTGGTGCGGTGACGAGGCGTGCGAAAACAAGATTAAGGAAGATACAGGTGCAACTGCACGTTGTATGCCTTTTGAACAGGAAAACTTAGGCGAAACCTGCGTTTGCTGCGGTAAAAAAGCAAAGACAATGGTTTACTGGGGCAGAGCATATTAATTTTTAACGAATGAAAACGAGGAGGGAATGAAGATGTCAGCATATGGTTTTGCATATGGAACACTTGTAGTTCTTTTGGCGGCATTTATCCCGGGCATTATTGCGGCAGGAAAGGAGCACCGATTTTCAAGGTGGTATATTTACGGAATTTTTCTGCTTCCTGTGGCGTTTGTTCATTCCCTGATTCTTAAAAAACCGATACATATAATCAATGTTATAACTCACAATAAGGAAAACCCCACCAAAAGAAAGAGGAAGTCCTACCGTGCAGTACCTGCGGAGAAAAAGAAAATCACCATTTCCCCGAAATACCTTTATATGGTGTTTTTCTCAAAACTGATATTCGGTGCATTTGTGGCACTTTCCGTATTTGCCATATTCAGAGCTTTTGTACAGGGTACGGAAAGTTTAAGAATGGCTTGCTTTGTGTTTGCCTTTCTTTTTTCCGTGATGCTCTCCATTGTTGAACTGTGCAGGTTTTCGAGATTTCCGCATATGGCGGATGAGATTACAAAGAGAGCGTTGATAACGGTTATGATTTCCGTTGTTGCGTCACTTCCGATTTATATTATTAAGAAATTTGTTTTAGATAATATAGTGCCTCAAAATTACTCGGATTTCGTGCGGTTTGTCTGCACAATAGTATCCTTTGTGATTTTTATAGCACTTCTAATGCGGAAACAACAGCTTTATTATTCTGTATTTGCACGCTTTTCAGATTACTGTATGCTGAGTATATTTGCATATGCGATTTTTGCGGCAATCTCACTTATATGGATGTCAATTTCAGAAATAAGCCGCCTCATTTATGCGGTGGCAATGCCTATGCAGATTTTCAATATGAAATATTTCGAGGGTGTTGAAATTATAGGAAAGCTTTCCTATATATACTCAACAGCATTTGTACATCTGTGCATAGTAGCTTTTCTTCTTTTCTCAGGGCTGATGTGCAAAAAATATAAGAGAAAAGAGCTTGAAGCAAGAATTGAATACCGAAGCAAGGCTTTCAGAATGTCAAGGAAGAGGATTCTTCGCAGGCATATCAGAAAACTTGACGGTGCAGCGGCAAGACCGCTTAAGGTTTAAAAGCAAAACGGAGTGAAACCTAAGTTTCACTCCGTTTTATTATTTTAAAGCTTCAACAATTTTCGGGAAATCCATAAAATGAGATGCCTTTATTAAAATTGCATCACCATCTTTTAAAATCCCGTCTGCTTTTTCGAGAAATTCCTCTTTGGTAGCAAACCACAGTGCATTACCGCCCTTTTCAACGCAGCCTGCATGGATGTTTTTTGAAAGTTCGCCAATAGCTATAAGGAGGTCAACCTTATTTTTTGCGGCATATTCGCCAACGCTTCTGTGAAGATAGTTTTCATCTGCACCAAGCTCTCCCATATCACCGAAAATGGAAACACTTCTGGGGTATCCGTCAGTTTTTGTGAGCAGGTCAATACCGCTCATCATTGACTGAGGTGCCGCATTGTAGCAGTCATCAATAAGGGTGTAGCGGGAAGCTTTTATTATATTTGTTCTTCCGCTTAAGGATTTTGCGGTGGAAATACCATCTTCAATCTGACTGTGGGTAAGTCCGAGCCAGCTTCCTGCTGCCATTGCCGCCATTGCCGCAAAAAGAACGTGTCTGCCCGGAACTGAAATATGGCAGGAATACCTCTCACCAAACATCAGTGCAACAAAATCCGTTCCGTCAAAGCCATGTTCATAAAAAGATTCTATGTAAATGTCATTGCCGGAATCAAATCCGTAATCACAACGGTTAGGTCTGTCAAGCGTTCTTAAAAGGTCGTCATCACCATTTAAAATACAGCGAGAGGTTCTGCTCATATACTCGAAAATCTCGCTTTTTGCTTTTAGGATATTTTCCCTTGAGCCTAAGTTTTCAATATGAGATATGCCGATATTTGTCATTATACACATATTTGGACGAGCAATAGAGGAAAGAAGCTCCATTTCACCAAAATGGTTCATTCCCATTTCAACTACGGCAATTTCCGTATCGGGAAGAATCGACATAATCGTGAGGGGAAGTCCCAGCCCGTTGTTAAAATTCCCCTCGGTTTTTACCACCTTGTATTTCTGGCACAGAACGGAAGCTACAATTTCCTTTGTCGTGGTTTTTCCCACACTGCCTGTAATACCGATAACGGTAATATTAAGCTTCTTCCTGTATGCGCGGGCAATGTCCTGAAGTGCTGTTACGGGGTCGTTTACGACTACACAGGGGTAATCGTCATAAGCACGGTCAGTAACCACGCAAAGAGCGCCGTTTTCCACCGCAGAGGGGATATAGTTGTATCCGTCTGTCTTTTCGCCCTTGATGGCAACAAAAAGGCTTCCGGGACCTGCCTTTCTGCTGTCAATTACCGTGGTGGTAATCTTTTGGTCAAGCAGGGTGCAGTCCCCTGTGAAAATACCATTTGTTGCCGACAGTATTTCTCTTATAGTAAAATCAATTTTTGTGGTCATAATAATACCTCCACAATGTTCTTGGCAATCTTTTTATAAAGAATATGCTCTGTAAACTGTCTTAATACATAAAAACACAAACGGAGTGTCCGTGGGACACTCCGTTTTATTACTTATTCTTCTTCTGCTGCGTCTGCTTCCATAGCAAGTATAGCATCTTTTCTTGAGAAGTTGTAGCGTCCCATACGGTCAACCTCTACAAGCATTACGTTAATCTGGTCGCCTACATTTACAATGTCTGTAACCTTTTCAACTCTCTTGGTGTCTAATTTGCTGATGTGAACAAGACCTTCCTTACCGGGAAGATATTCAACAAATGCACCAAATTCCATAATCTTAGTAACTGTTGCACTGAAGATATCGCCGATTTCAATGTCACCTGCAATACCGCGAACGATACGAAGTGCCTTCTGGGCTGCTTCGCCGTCTGTTGTTGCAAAGAATACTGTACCGTCCTCTTCAATGTCAATCTTAACGCCTGTTTCAGCAACAATTTTCTGAATAACTTTACCGCCGCTGCCGATAACCTCACGAATCTTCTCGGGGTCGATTGTTGTGGAAATAATCTTGGGAGCGTACTTGGAAAGCTGATGGCGAGGCTCAGAAATGCAGGGAAGCATACATTCGTCAAGAATCTTATAACGTGCTTCCTTGGTCTTTTCAAGAGCTTCACGGATGATTTCGGGTGTAAGACCGTCAATCTTGATATCAACCTGAATAGCTGTGATACCGTCTTTTGTACCTGCTACCTTAAAGTCCATATCGCCGAAGAAGTCTTCAAGTCCCTGAATGTCAACCATTGTGATGTAACGGTCACCCTCAGTTACAAGACCGCAGGAGATACCTGCAACGGGTGCCTTAATCGGAACGCCTGCATCCATAAGTGCAAGTGTACTACCGCAGATACTACCCTGAGAGGTAGAACCGTTGGAAGAAAGAACCTCGGATACAAGACGGAGTGTGTAGGGGAATTCCTCAGTTGAGGGAATAACTGGAACGAGAGCCTTTTCAGCAAGTGCACCGTGACCAATTTCTCTTCTTCCGGGACCGCGGCTTGCTCTTGTTTCACCAACGGAGTAGGAGGGGAAATTGTAGTGGTGCATATATCTCTTTGTTTCTTCGTCGTCAATACCATCGAGAAGCTGTTCCTCTGAAACCATACCGAGAGTACAGGTTGTAAGTACCTGTGTCTGTCCGCGTGTGAACATACCGCTACCGTGTGTACGGGGAAGAAGACCAACCTCAGATGCGAGGGGACGGATGTCGTTAAGACCACGACCGTCAACTCTCTTTCCGTCGTCTAAAATCCAGCGGCGTACAACGTATTTCTGGAGCTTGTAAAGAGCTTCATCGATCACGCTTTCCATTTCGGGGAATCTGTCTGCCAAAGCTTCATATACGAAAGCGTAAACTTCCTTGAGGTTTTCTTCACGAACATTCTTGTCATCTGTGTCAAGAGCTGCTCTTACCTTATCAATTGCAACATCCTTAACTGCCTCATAAATATCTTCGGGAACTTCCATATGCTCATAATCGAACTTAGGCTTGCCGATTTCTTTCTGAATACCCTCGATAAATTCACACATCTTGGAAATTTCTTTGTGTGCAGCCATAATACCCTCAAACACAAGGTCCTCGGGAACGCAGTTTGCACCTGCTTCAATCATATTAACCTTTTCCTTGGTACCTGCGATTGTGAGGAACATCTCACTCTTGTCACGCTCAGCCTTGGTGGGGTTAACAACAACTTTTCCGTCTACAAGACCAACAGTTGCACCTGCAATAGGACCTGCAAAGGGAACAGAAGAGATAGAAATTGCAATTGATGCACCTATCATAGCTGTTACAACGGGGTCATTATCAGGTTCAACACTCATAACTGTTGTTACAACTGCAACATCGTTACGAAGATCCTTGGGGAAAAGAGGACGGATGGGACGGTCGATACATCTTGAAGCAAGGATTGCCTTTTCAGTAGGACGGCCCTCTCTCTTCAAGAAACTGCCCGGGATTTTACCAACAGCGTAAAGCTTTTCTTCATAATCTACTGCCAGAGGGAAGAAATCAACGCCCTCTCTGGGCTTTGCGGATGCTGTTGCTGTTGCGTGAACAACAGTTTCGCCGTAACGAACAAGACAGCTGCCGCCTGCGAGCTGAGCCATTTTACCTGTTTCAACAACAAGGGGTCTGCCGCAGAACTCTGTTTCAAAAGTCTTAAACATAACTATACCTCCAAATAAAATAAATTTTGTTCGAAAGGGTAGTCGTTTATCACTTAATAAAACTGAAAACCCGATAGGTTGTCCTCTTTATTAAGTGGTAAACACTAAGCGTAACCGCCCTTTCGAGAAATACCTGAAAAAGTCATTAATATGTCGGAGGGAATCTTCCCTCCGACATAAGACTACTGACTTCTTTATTGAGCTTACTTTCTGAGTCCGAGCTTTTCAACGATTGCACGGTAACGGTTGATGTCAACCTTTGTAAGGTAGTTGAGAAGACCTCTTCTCTGACCAACCATCTTGAGAAGACCGCGTCTTGAATGATGGTCTTTCTTGTAAACCTTGAGATGCTCGTTGAGGTGATTGATTCTCTCTGTGAGAATAGCAATCTGAACCTCGGGAGAACCTGTGTCACCCTCGTGAAGCTTGTACTGATCGATAATGCTCTGCTTTGTTTCCTTTAACATAGTAAAGAAACCTCCTAATAATATATTTCGACAAAAACTCCGAGTTCCAAGGAAAGGGTTGGAGAAACCGCAAACCATAGTAACCGGATAATATGCCGTCTATCATCTTAACACAAGAGTATAATTTTGTCAATAGTTAAAATTCAATTTTCCTTTTTGACAAAATTGAGTGGGGGAAGGTCCTCGTCAAGAGGGTACATTGTGTAGCCCTCACTCCGTAAAACCTCCAGCAAATCGGGGAGAAGCCGTGCGGTGCTTTTCCTGTCGTGAAGAAGTATCACGGGATTGCCCTTGCATTTTTTGAGGTCACGGCACAGATTTGACATAATCCTTTCGGGTATTATTTTTCCTACGCTGTCACGTGGGTCTACATTCCAGTCCCACAGAAGATATTCGTTTTCCTCAAGAATTTCAGCCTGCTTTTTTGTAAGTCGGTATCCCGACCCATAGGGAACACGGACAAGCTTTATGTCCTCGCCTAAAAGGTTTTGAAGTGCCTTGTTGGTTTTCTCCATTTCCTCCAAAGGCGAGGTCGGGGTATTATAAATAGCTTCGCTATGGCTCACCCCGTGAAGCCCTAGTGCATTTTTGCTGTAATAAATCTGCTTTATAAAATCAGGATATTGGATTATTCTTTCCTCCAACACAAAAAAGGTTGCCTTTGCCCCATATTCGTCAAGGGTTTTTAAAATATCGGGAGTATTCAGCGTCGGCCCGTCGTCAAATGTGATGTAGGCTATCTTTTCAGGGGTCTCTTTTGCAAAAGCGTATTGGAGAAAAAGAAAAAGCGGCAACAGTAGAGTTGCCGCCAGAATATACTTTACGCGGTTTTGTTTCATAATCAGCACCTCTTATAAAGCATATTTAATAAAAAGTAACTTTATGCTTCCAATGATATTGCGTGGGAAATTGACGGAATACTTTCGCCCTGCATTGTAGAGGTAGGACTCATAAGTGCACCTGTTGCCGCAAAAAGAACACGGCGTAAATTACCCTTTCGCATTTCGGGTAAGATATATCCGCACAGCATTGATGCGGCACATCCGCAGCCGCTTCCGCCTGCGTGGGTATCCTGTGTTTTTTTGTCAAAAATCAACGCACCGCAGTCGTTATATTTCCCAAGAGTGTCAATCTTGTCACGCTGGAAAAGCTCCTCTGCAATGCTTTTGCCGATAAGCCCCAAATCTCCTGAAATTACAAGGTCATAATAGGAAAAATCCCTGCCCGTAGCATCAAAATGTTTTTTTATGGTATCTGTAAATGCAGGTGCCATTGCCGCACCCATATTACCGATGTCCTTAATTCCCATATCTACAATTTTACCGCAGGTAACACAGTCTATGAAAGGGCCGTCCCCCTCGTGTCCCAGCACGACACTTCCGCTTCCTGTTACAGTCCATTGTGCGTTGGGAGTACGCTGACCACCGTATTCAAGAGGGGTACGGAATTGCTTTTCAGCACTGCAGAAATTACTGCTCGTGGCACAGAGAATCCGCTTTCCGCCCCCGCCACCGAGAATCAGGCTTCCCAGAAGCATACTTTCCGCCATTGTAGAGCAGGCTCCGTAAATTCCCAGAAAGGGAATCCCCAGACTTCTTAAAGCATAGCCAGAGGAGGTACATTGGTTAAGCAAATCTCCCGACAGGGAAAAGTCGATGTCCTCCGCCTTGAACCCGCCTTTTTTTAAGGTAAGACCTACGCTTCTGCGGAGGTTTTCGCTCTCTGCCTTTTCCCAGGTTTCCTGCCCGAAATAGGCATCCTCCTCCACCTCATCAAAATATTTTCCGTAAGGTCCGTCCCCCTCTTTTTTCCCCACAACGGCGGAAAATGACAGGACAGAGGGCCTTTTATCGAAAACAACTGTTCCGTTTCCAAGATTTTTCATTGTGTCACCTCATAAAAAGAATGTATATAATACCCGCAATTACGGATGAAAGCGTTCCGTAAACAATAACAGGTCCTGCAACCGTAAAAATTTTTGTGGCAGTACCGGGGACCATTCCCTCTGACTTGAATTCCATAGCAGGCGAGGTAACGGCATTGGAAAAGCCTGTGATTGGCACAAGCGTACCTGCACCTGCATATTTTCCTATGCGGTCAAATATACCAAAAGCTGTCAGCACCGATGCTATAAAAATCAGGGTAATTGCTGTTGCACTTCCTGCCATATCCTTGCCTAGCCCTGCTGAAAGATAGGTTTTCCTGAAAATTTCCCCCAACGTGCAGATAAGTCCGCCGACAAAAAATGCACGCAAAGTATCCTTTATAATAGGGGATTTTCCCGAATGTTTATCCACAATTTTTTGATATTCTTTCTGTGTAAGCATAAAAATTCTCCTTTATATAAGCGTTACTGCACTACTGATTTCAATACTTTCCTTTACTGAAACACGGAGCATATATGCACATAAAAACGCAATAACGATTAAAACTATTTTTAATTTTTTCATAATCTTCACCCTTTCGATTATATTTTCCCCAATAAAAAAAGAAATTCTTATTTTTCAAAGAATTTCTTTTTGGTAATTTTTTACTTAAATTTTTTGCCTATAATTGGTATTTGTGCAAGCTCCTCCCGACTGAACACACGGAAAACCCCGATAAGGGTGAGGTAAACCGCACTTACAAGTATTATTGTAAAGAGCGTGGAGATGTAAACAGGGAGTACTGCTATAAAGAGCTTATAAACAAAAAGTGCAACTCCGCCCATTATAAGTGCCGCACAAAGCGGTTTTAAGAAGTATTTTCCCAAAGGAAGTTTCATAGGGAGATTCTTCCTCAGCACATAGAAGCTTATGAAAAAAGCAGTTGCTTGGCAGACAATACTTCCTATCGGTGCACCATAGATATTGATTTGGGGAATCGGAATGAGGATGATGTTAAGAATCACCTTTAAAATACCGCCGCACAATACACTCAGGGCAGGAACGAAAATTTTCCCCATACCCTGAAGCGAGCCGTAGATAGTCTGGCTCAATGCCGCAAAGAATACGGTGGGTGCAACCATTGTGAAAAGGAGCGAACCCTCGGAAGCGTTAGGATAAATTGTCTGAAGAATAGGCCCCGACAAAACCATATAGCCGATGGTACAGGGCAGGGCAACGATTGTGGATATAAGCAGGGAAAAAGAAATTTTTTCCTTTGCCGTGTCAAAATCCTTTACCGCAAGAGCACCTGCTACCGTGGGTACAAGCACCGTGGAAAATGCCGTGTTAATCGCAAGGGGAAGGTTTATAAGAACATCCGTCTTGCTGAGAATACCACTTAACCGAACAGCTTCTTCGTCAAGTGCTATTCCCGAAAAAACTCCGCTAAGGGCTATTTTTACACCGTGGACAACGGTGACAATGTCTACAATTCTGTTAAGAGAGGCAACAATTGCCCCAAGGGAAATGGGAATTGAAACCCACAGAATCATTTTTGCAATTTTGGGCCCTGTTCCCTGAATTTTAATTGCAGGGGCAACAGCAATCTTCTCCTTTATATCCTTTTGGTTGGAAGCGTAGAATATAAAAAGGTACATACAGCTTAAAAATGTGGAAATGGTTGTTGCCAGCGTTGCACCTGCCGCCATATACTCAGGCTTTTGTCCCACCATTGCAATAACAATAAGAATTGTTGAAAGACTCTTTAAAAACTGTTCCAACACCTGACTTGTGTTGGTAGCTTTCATATTGTGCTGACCTGCAAAAAATCCGCGGATAACACTTGAAACCGATACGAAAATGAGTGCAGGGGACAAAACTCTGATAGTATATACCGCAGGGGGAGCGTCAAGAATGTTCGTTGCAATAAACTGTGCCCCAAAAAACATAACTGCCGCAAAAAACGTACCCACTATTGAGAACAGAACAAGTGCCACGCGGAAAATTCGCATTGCACCCTTGTAATCGTCAAGAGCACACCTTTCCGAAACAAGCTTGGAAATTGCATTGGGAATACCGATAGAGCTTATGGCAAGGAGCAGGGTGTATATCTGGAAACCGAAATTGTAGTACCCGTTTCCCATATCACCAAAGCCGTCGATGTTTGTTATTACCATACGGTACACAAAACCGAGAAGCTTCACGGCAACCTGTGCAAATATAATTGCTATTACATTTTTAATAAAGGTTGGTGCTTTTTTATTTTTAACCATAAAAACAGTCCTTATCTTTCTATATCTTCCTTGAAATTATACAAGGCTCTTTCTCCGCCAACAAGTTTCGGTCTTGTCTTCGCACAGATAACGGGTGCTTCGCCAATCTTTTTAACGGAAAGTCTTACGGGGACACACACCCTTTTAAGGTGCATACCGATAAGCGTTCCGCCAAGGTCGAGCCCTGCGTGTCCCTTGATTTCTTCAACTACAACAGGGTTTTCAAAGCCTTTGTAGGTCGCAGTTGCAAAGGAACCGCCTGCCTTGGGATGGGGAACTACACAAACCTCTTCAAGGTTATATTTTTCCAGACATTCTCTTTCTATAACGAGGCTTCTGTTAAGATGCTCACAACACTGTGCGGCAAGGAAGATTCCCTTTTCCTTTAACACGGAATAGATTCCGTCAAAAAGTGCCTTGCCGACCTCTTCACTGCTGTTAGTACCGATTTTTTCGCCGATAACCTCGCTGGAGGAACAGCCAACAACGAATATGTCGCCCTTTTTAAGGCTTGCGAGAGCTACAAGTTCTTCCGTGGCCTTTATTGCCTGTGCTTTAATTTCATTTAACATATATATTCAAAACCTTTCGTTTTTATTTACGCTAAATTATATTATACACCGCAAATTTAAAAAAGGCAATAATTAAGTACGGTTATTCATATATTATTATGAGGTGATTTTATGCAAAATGAAGAAGCAATGTGTTACATAACCTACGCCGTACCTGCAAGACTGCTCCCGAATCTTCCCTTGGGAGAGAGAGTTATGCCGATAGAAAGTGTAGAGGAAGAGCCGCCAATGCTTTACCCCGAGGGGTTTATGGCCGATTGGTTTTTAAATGGGCGTTTTCCGGAGGATGAAGAATAAAACAAAATTCCGCTGAGTAGCGGAGGACGATGTGCTTTTGGGAGCCAAAAGATTTTATAGGGGAACAGGGGGATTGCGATTTCCCCCTTAGCTCCCCTATGACCCCATAACCCCTTGAAACGCCCTCGCAGGGGCGTAATATTTATTGGGCGTGGTTTTCTTTAACTGTCGGGTTTTGTTTTTGAAACTGCCTTGCCTTTGCGACATCTAAATGCATTGATAAACTTATTATCAGGCATTTATAAATTCTGTCCGCCCGCAGAGGAAAATGATGCGGACAGAATTTTGTCGGTCGGCTTCGTTGTTTCAAAAACAGTAGTTTGCGAGTATAAAAAACAGAAAAATTCAAAATATAAAAGCGTATAGCATATTAAAACTCTATAAGATACTTCCTAAAAAATAGTCAATAGAATATACTAATAATACTTAATCTATGCTATTTGCTTGGAGGATTGTATGGAAAAGAAGGCTTTAGGTAAAAAATTACGTGAGGCAAGAAACAGCAAAAAATATACGCGTGAAGTTCTTGCAGAAAAAGCTGATATAGGCGTTATGTATCTTGGAGAAATTGAAAGAGGGGTAAAACTGCCCAGTTTGAAAGTTTTTATCAGATTAGTGGAAGCACTTGAAGTTTCTGCTGACTATATTCTCCGAAACGAATTATCTTCAGGGAAAGAGTATATCTTTGATGAAATGACTCGAAAACTTGAGAATTTGACACCTCAACAACGAAAGACTGCGACAAGTATTTTAGACGCATATATTGATAATTTATCATAAGAGCTGAAAATTCAGCTCTTTTTTTATATTTAGCATATGTTTCGACAAAAATCGTCATCCCCTTGTGCTATAATAAGCATATAGCATACATTAAATGCTAATAGCTAATGAAAGGAAGAAAGAAAAATGCCAATAGGAGTAGAAAAAAGATTAGACGAATTAGGAAGAGTTGTAATTCCAAAAGAACTTAGAGACTTTTATCATCTTAATGAAAAAGTAACATTGGTTGAAACAGAAAAAGGGATTTTAATAACAAATCCTCAGTATGTAATGGTTAAGGTTGAGGAAAAATAAACGAAAAAGACACAAAAAGGGGCAGGTCTCCTTTTTGTGTCTTTCTGTTTGAGAAGAAAAGGTGGGTTTTGAGAAATTCTTTGTTGACTGGCGTAAAAATCGCTCGTATCAACTTCCTTTGCTGACGAGCGATTTTTAGTCCGCAAGGAAATAAGTTTTCCTTTTAGGACGGCGACACCAAAACAAATAATTTCGAAAAACAAAACCATTTTTGTTATTAAGAACAAGTATTTGCTTTCTTACGCCCCTGCGAGGGCGTTGAGGGGAGTGGGGAGAATCGCAACTCCCCACCGCTTTTCGCCATTTTGGCGTTCAAAATGGCAAAGGTCTCTGCGACTCCGCAGAATGGCTTGCACTTGTGCAAAAAGTTTGAATTTTTTGCAACCAAAAAGGGAATCCAAAAACGAGGATTCCCTTTGTTGTATTTAAAAAGTTTTTTAGCAAACGCCGTATGCGAGCATAGCTTCCATAACTTTCTTGAAGCCTGCAATGTTAGCACCTGCAACAAGGTCATAGCCAAGACCGTATTCTTCAGCGGCATCTGCACTAACCTTGTGGATATTTGTCATAATACCCTTAAGCTTTTCGTCAACTTCTTCTGCACTCCAGCTATAACGCATAGAGTTCTGAGCCATTTCAAGTGCAGATACAGCAACGCCGCCTGCATTAACAGCCTTGGAAGGTCCTACGATAAGACCGCTTTCCTTAAGAAGTGCAACAGCTTCGTTTGTTGTGGGCATATTAGCAACCTCGATATAGTACTTTGTACCGTTAGCAATAATCTTCTTAGCTTCTTCGATACCGATTTCGTTCTGTGTAGCACAGGGCATGCAGATATCTGCCTTAACACCCCAGGGCTTTTCACCTGCAAAGAACTGGCAACCGAACTTTTCAGCATAATCCTGAGCACGGTCACGGCCGGAAGCTCTCATTTCAAGCATATAGTCAATCTTTTCCTGAGTTGTTACACCATCGGGGTCATATACATAACCGTCGGGACCGGAAATTGTGATAACCTTACCACCGAGCTGACTAACCTTTGCAGCAACACCCCATGCAACGTTACCGAAGCCGGAGATTGCAACTGTCTTGCCCTCGATTGTTTCACCGAAATGCTTAAGCACTTCGCAAGCGTAATATGTAGCACCGTAGCCTGTTGCTTCAGGACGGATGAGAGAACCGCCGTAGGAAAGACCCTTACCTGTAAGAACGCCGTTTTCCCAGCATCCCTTGATTCTCTTGTACTGACCGTAAAGGTAACCGATTTCTCTTGCACCTACACCGATATCACCTGCAGGAACGTCAACGTCGGGACCGATATGACGGTAAAGCTCTGTCATAAAGCTCTGGCAGAAACGCATGATTTCGCCGTCAGACTTACCTCTGGGGTCGAAGTCGCTGCCGCCCTTACCACCGCCGATGGGAAGACCTGTAAGGCTGTTCTTGAATGTCTGCTCGAAAGCGAGGAACTTCATAATAGAAAGGTTAACGGAAGGATGGAAACGAAGACCGCCCTTGAAAGGTCCGATAGCACCGTTGAACTGTACACGGAAACCGCGGCTAACCTGAACACTGCCGTTATCGTCTACCCACGGAACACGGAAGATAATCTGTCTTTCAGGCTCAACAAGTCTTTCAAAAAGGCCTGTCTTAGCAAGCTCGGGACGCTGCTCAACAACGTGTTCGAGAGATTCAAGTACTTCTGTAACGGTCTGGATAAATTCAGGCTCGTTAGCATCTTTCTTCTTAACGTTTTCCAAAACGCTGAGTAAGTATTCGTTTTTCATAATAAAAAACCTCCAATTTTACAAAATTCTACATTAGGAATATTATAACACCGTGAAAAAATGATGTCAACATATTTTTACTGTTTGAAATGTGTGCATATTCACGATTTTTGCTTTTTTATTTAATTTCAACCACGGTTACGCCTGCCTCACCCTCACCGTAGCGTCCGGGACGGAAGCTTCTTGCATGTGGATGGTGCCGGAGCATATCTGAAATGGCACTTCTGAGTGCTCCCGTACCCTTGCCGTGGATAATGGTAACTGTTTCAAAATGCGAAAGTGCCGCATCATCAAGATATTTGTCAACAAGAAGCAGTGCATCATCAACAGTTTCACCGCGGAGGTCAAGCTCCATCTTCACATCACTGTACATACGGCTTTCGCTTGAAATGTAGCTCTGTGCTTCTTTCTTTTTCTTCTCTTCCTTGGCGGGGGCAAGGGCGTTTACATTTGTTTTTATCTTCAGGATACCTACCTGCACCGTAAGGTCGCCCTTTTTGTCGGGGAGAGTCAGGACATTGCCGGTAGAGTTCATTGTCGTAACCTCGACCACCTGACCGAGAGTAATTTTCTTGGGGTCAAGACGTTTTTTGGACTTATTCTTGAAAACATCCTCGCTGAGTTTACCCTCAGCTCTGTCAAGACCTTTCTTAAGCTCTCGTCTGCCCTCTTCGATAGCGGCACGGTTGTTGCTTGCCGATTCTTCAAAGAGCTTCTGCATCTTTTTGACAATTTCATCGGCTTCTTTTTTCGCCTGCTCATATATCTTTTTAGCATCACGACGGGCATCATTAAGAAGCTTTTCCCTCTGTGCCTTGATACGGCTTCTTTCCTTTTCAGCCTCCTGCTTCTGGGCAAGGGACTGTGCCTTTGCCTCCGTAGCTTCGTCCAATTCCTGCTGTGCCTTTGCACGGTGCTCCTCAAGGGACGTAATTACATCCTCAAAACGGGTGTTTTCCCCGTCAATAAGCTCTTTTGCACGGTCAATAACATCATCGGACAGACCGAGTCTTTTGGAAATGGCAAAAGCATTACTCTTTCCGGGAACACCTATAAGAAGCTTATAGGTGGGACGAAGTGATGCCACATCAAACTCGCACGCGGCATTTTCAACACGGTCGGTGGAAAGTGCGTACAGCTTGATTTCGCTGTAATGAGTGGTTGCGGCAACCTTTGCACCAAGGCTCCTTGCCCTTTCTAAAATGGCAATGGCAAGTGCCGCACCCTCCGTCGGGTCAGTTCCCGAGCAAAGCTCGTCAAAAAGAATAAGGGAGTTGTAGTTTGCATTATCAAGAATTTTTATGATATTTGTCATATGTGCCGAAAAGGTACTGAGTGACTGCTCAATTGACTGCTCATCACCAATGTCGGCAAAAACGCTGTCAAATACGGAAATCTGACTTCCGCTTCCCGCGGGGATCGCAAGTCCCGATTGTGCCATCAGGGTGAAAAGCCCCAATGTTTTAAGTGAAACGGTCTTACCGCCAGTGTTGGGGCCTGTTATTACCAATGTATCAAAGTCTTTTCCCAGATATATGTCAGTGGGAACGACCTTTTTTGCATCAATTAATGGGTGTCTGCCCTTTTTTATGTTTATAATTCCGTCGTGGTTAAGCTCCGGCACGGAAGCATTCATTTTCCGTGAAAGCTTTCCCTTGGCAAATGCAAAGTCAAGGTCGATAATTGTCTTGTAATTTGTTGATACATCATCTGCATATTCACTGACAAAAGAGGAAAGCTCCATAAGGATTCTTTCAATCTCGTCCTTTTCCTGAGAGTGAAGCTCACGGAGTTTATTGTTTATCTCAACTGCCGCCATAGGCTCAACGAAAAGAGTTGCCCCGCTGGCGGAGCTATCGTGTACAACGCCGGGGACCTGCCCCTTGTGCTCGCTCTTGACGGGAATAACGTATCTGTCACCGCGCATTGATACAATCGGCTCCTGCAAAAGGTTGGAGTAGGAGGGCGAGTGTACCATATCGTTTAAGACATCACGGATTTTGGAGTTGAGGGAACGCATCTTTCTGCGGATTGCAAGAAGTTCCGCGGAGGCATCGTCAGCCATTTCCTCATCACTTAGAATTGCAGAAAAGATAGCGTTTTCCAGCTTTTTGTTTTCTGTAAGTGTGGAAAAGAGGTTGTTTAAAGTCGGGAAAAGATCGCTGTAACCGTCCTCCTCAAAATAGCGGAGAAGTCCTCTTGCCATTCTTAGCGTATGGGCAACAGAAAGAAGCTCACTCATAGAAAGTGTGCCGCCTGCGGCACTTCTTTTCGCCGCACCCAGAACATTTCTGACAGGGCTTATAGGCGGAGTGCCTTTTTTTATAATAAGACTCTCTGCCTCGCTTGTAAAGGAAAGAAGCTCTCTTGCTTCATATATATTTTCCACAGGCAACAATGCGCCGCAGAGCTCTCGCGTCTGGGCGCATACTGCCTGTTCTTTAAGCATTTCACGTATTGAGTTGAATTCAAGAACTCTTAATGTACGGTCATCCATTGGGTATCAGTCCTTTTGCTAAAAGGTATTTTGTCGAAAAATTTGTTTTTGATTGCAGAAGTGCAAACTATTCTTCTTGAGCACTAAACTACGGCTTTTGCAAATTTTCTGTCGGCTACCGTGAAATTGCGAGCACCATTTTCCTCTGCTGGCGAGCAATTTCAGGCGAACAGGCAACTGAGTGTTGCCTTAAAGCCGGCGGTTCAAAGACGGAAAATTTACAAAAACGAAAACAATACAGTAAAAGAAAACCACGCCCGCAAAGGGACACGCCCCTGCGAGGGCGTTGAGGGGAGTGGGGAGAATCGCAACTCCCCACCGCTTTTCGCCATTTTGGCGTTCAAAATGGCAAAGCCCTTAATCGGCACCGATTAGTTTTGTTTCTTTTTAAAAGAACCTTATCATCAAAGCTTGATATGCTGAGGTAATCCATTCACTGTAAGCTGTGAAAGTTCACCCTCAATAAGGGGACGGACATATTCTATAAATTCTTCTGTTACATAGTCGCCGTTTTCGTTAATCATACTCTGGGGAACTTCCTTGGCAAGGTTTGCAACCTCTCTTACATCATGTGTATCTGTCACGCAGATGTAGGGGTTGTTGGAAACTCTCTTAAGGAGTGCCATTTTGCCTGTTTCACCCTCGGACGCTGCTTTAACAGCCGCCTGACCTACTGCAAAAGACTCAGAAATATCGGTTGCTGATGCAATGTGTGATGCACAACGCTGAAGTGTTGAAAGCTCAACTGCACGTGTCTTGATACCGAGGTCGTTTTTCAGCATTGTGGCAATTGTCTGTGCTGTGCCTGTAAGCATTGTGTGGCCGAATGCGTCAGTACCTTTTTCGCTTCCAAGCTCACAGACATACTTGCCGTCTTTTGTTCTTACACCTTCGGAAACGGTGATTACAAGGGATTTGCTTCCCTCTTCCATAAGCTGGGCAACACGGTTCTTTACATATTCGTAGTCAAAGGGAACTTCGGGGAGAAGAATCATTGCAGCACCCTCACAATCGTCACCCTTTGCAAGTGCACTTGCTCCTGTAAGCCAGCCTGCATCTCTGCCCATAATTTCTACAATTGTTACACTCTTGAGGTCGTAAACAAGGCTGTCACGGACAAGCTCCTTGGTAACTGTTGCAACAAATTTTGCCGCACTGCCAAAACCGGGAGTATGGTCTGTCACAACAAGGTCATTGTCAATTGTCTTGGGAACGCCCATAAACTTTATGTCTGTTTTCTTGTATTCGTCATTATAAATACTGAGCTTCTTAACGGTATCCATAGAGTCGTTACCCCCAATGTAGAAGAAGCCCTTAATGTTGTGCTTTTCAAAAATCTTGAAAAGCTTTTCATAAACTTCGTTGCCCTCTACGGGTTCGGGAAGCTTGAAACGGCAGGAGCCAAGGTAGGAAGAGGGAGTTCTCTTTAAAAGCTCCAGTTCGCGGTCCGTTGTGATTTTTTCACACATATCAATGAAGTTCTCCTGAAGGAGTCCCTCAACACCGCCGAGCATACCGTAAACCTTGCCCTCTGTCAGTTTCTTACCTGCATCAAAAACACCTGCAAGTGTTGCGTTGATTGCAGCGGTGGGACCGCCTGACTGTCCTATAATAATATTTCCTTTGATTTTCATTTATAAACATTCCTTTATTGGTTGTTTTAGCCAAAAGGGAATAATCCGAACTCCGATTTCCAGAGGCGGATTTCCGTTTTTGCTTTGTTAAAATACTCGGAAATGCATCAGCATTCCCTGCGTTTTTGCCTCGCACTCTCCGCAAATCCGCTATCTGAAAATTCTATGACCTGAAACGGATGGAATTTTGAGCAGATTTTGGTGCAGAGGACGAAGATAGGCTGTCGCCTTTCAAGAACGATAAGCTAAAAGATGCCGAAATTCCATCGTTTAAGGCGGGTTCGGATTACTCTCTTTCGGCTAAGTTAGAATAAAGTAAGGCTGCGCCGATTATTCCTGCATCACCGCCGATTTTGGACATTTCAATCTTCGGCTTGGAAAGTATTTCTGCACAGAATGCGTTTTTATTCACATAATCAATAACAGGGAGGAGGATTGTGTCACCCTCTTTTGAAATTGCACCGCCAATCAAAATCTGGTCGGGTTGGAAGATGTTTACTATATCAACAATTCCTATGGCAATTTCCTCAATCCACATATCACGGATTCTTTCAGCATCCTTATCGCCTTTACGTGCAAGGTCAAACACCGTTCTTCCTGAAATTTCCTCGTCGGGAGAGAGTGATTTTATTTCATCCCTATGCTCCTTTGTGGTTTCGATAAGTCCTGTTACGGAGGCATATGTTTCCCAACAGCCACGTCTTCCGCAGCCACATGGTCTGCCGTTTGTATGGGTCACTATATGACCAAGCTCCCCAGCCGCACCGTTGGTACCAAGGTATAGCTTGCCATTTATGATAATTCCTCCGCCTACGCCTGTGCCAAGGGTAATAAAAATAAAGTTTCGGGAGCTTTCTGCCTTATAATACTCACCAAGAGCCGCGCAGTTGGCATCATTTTCTACCAGAACGGGAATATTTCCAAGATGCTTCTGCAGAAATTCGCGGGCAGGAACATTGGAAAATCCAATATTGGTTGCCTCCGATAAAATGCCCTTGTCACGGTCTACAACTCCGGGATTTCCGATTCCGACAGCCTTAATTTCGCTTTTCTGTATACCCGCTTCCTCAACTGCCTTATCTATGCTTTCAAGCATTGCGTTAAGAAATGCGTCATTATCATTTTTCGGGGTGGTAACAGCGTGTTTTGCAAGTATGTCCCCGTTTTCGTTGACAACACCTGCTTTTATGCTCATACCACCGATGTCAATACCTATGTACATACAAAATCTCCTTAATTTAAGATATAATATATTTTAATATATTTAAGTGAATGTGTCAATGTATTTCGCTCATCAAAGTTTTTCCCAGGACTTCGGCACGTAAATATTGTTATAGGTGTAAATGGCAAATCTGTCGCTCATACCTGCAATGTAGTCGGAAACCGCTTTTTCTACGCCCTCTTTCCATGCAATTTCCTGAAGATAAAGAGGCATTGCACCGGGGTTTTGTGTGTAATATTCAAAAATCCCCTTAATTATGCCGAATACTTTCTTTTCCTCTTCCTTGGCCTTGGAGCCTACATATACAAAATCAAACATATAGTTACGAAGTCGTGTCATTGCCTCCTCAACCTCGGCACTCATCACAATTTCCCGTTTGCCGTAGGAATTTCTCACCACGTCACAGATGAGGGTGTTTATTCTTTCACCGTGGGTTTCCCCAAGCACATCTGTAATTATTTTGGGGATGTCCTTTTCATTTATAATACCACCGCGGCAGGCATCGTCAATATCGTGGTTTATATAGGCAATTCTGTCGGCAAGCTGCAGAACTTCTCCCTCAAGAGTATCGGGGTTTCCGCCGCCGGGATGGTTGAGGATACCGTCTCTTACTTCCCACGTTAAGTTAAGCTTTTCCAGTATGTCGACTGTGCGAAGACTCTGCTGGCTATGCATAAATCCATCGGAGCATAGCTCGTTTAATGCAGATTCACCTGCGTGACCGAAAGGAGTATGTCCTAAATCGTGTCCCATTGCCATTGCTTCAACAAGGTCTTCGTTAAGACGAAGGCTTCTGGCAATTGTTCTGGCAATCTGCGAAACCTCCAGCGTGTGGGTAAGTCGCGTTCTGTAATGGTCCCCCTCAGGAGTGATGAAAACCTGCGTTTTATGCTTCAGCCTGCGAAAAGATTTTGAATGAATAATCTTGTCGCGGTCACGCTGAAATTCTGTACGCATATCACAAAGAGGTGCCTTTTCCTCCCTGCCTTTTGTCTTTTCGGAAAGGCAGGCAAAGGGGGACAAAGTTTCTCTTTCAATTTTTTCGGTTTGTTCGCGGATTGTCATAGCAAAAACTCCTTTCAAAGGGCATATATACCAATTATAGCACGCCTACGGCTTTGATTCAATACAAAAAAAGGAATTCGCTTTACGCAAATTCCTTTTTACTTTTATTTTAGTCACCGAAGCAAATGCCAAGTCCCTTAGCCATTTTAACAGTTTCACATTCGGGGTCAACAAGCTTGTTACCGTTTCCGATAACATCCTCAAGAGAAACGCACTTAATAGTATCTCCCTGAAGTACAACCATATTACCGAACTTGCCCTGCATAGCGTACTCAACAGCAGCATAGCCGTAACGGGAAGAAAGCACTCTGTCATGACCGGAGGTTGTACCACCACGCTGAACGTGACCGAGGATTGTTGCACGGGCTTCATTGTTACACAATTCTTCAAGCTGGTCTGCAACAACATTTGCAATACCACCGAGACGGATGGGGTCGGGGCTGTCCTCTCTCACCTTGAGGATAACAGCTTCGCCGCCCTGAGGCTTCGCACCCTCAGAAACTGCAACGATTGCAAAATCCTTGCCCTTTGCAAAGTCTGCTTTAATTTTATCTGCAACCTTGTTAATATCGTAAGGAATTTCGGGGATGAGGATAACGTCAGCCGCACCTGCAATACCACCGTGAAGTGTAAGCCAGCCTGCACCTCTTCCCATAACCTCTGCAACCATAATTCTGCCGTGACTCTTTGCGGTTGTTCTGAGTCTGTCGAGAGATTCTGTTACAATACCGATTGCTGTATCGAAACCGTATGTGTAGTCAGTACAGCTGAGGTCATTATCTATTGTTTTGGGAATACCGATTACGTTTACACCCAGACGGGCAAAGTCACGGCCGCTTGTAAGTGTACCGTCACCGCCAAGAATGAAGAGTGCATCAATACCTGCTTCCTTAAGGTTTTCTACTGCAACCTGAGAAACATTTTCGTAAACGATTTTTCCATCTTTCTTTACAATTTCACCATTTTCATCGCGAACGGGATACTTGAAGAGGTTGTCCTTGTTGGAGCTCTTTAAAATTGTACCGCCCTCGCCGAGAATTTCCTGAACGCTGTCAAGTGTCAGCGGAATAAAATCCTTGTGATAAAGTCCGTGATAACCTTTCTTGATACCCACAACTTCAAGACCGTATTTTGTTATAGCGGTCTTTACTACGGCACGGATAACCGCATTAAGTCCGGGGCAGTCGCCGCCGCCTGTAAGAATACCAACCTTTTTAATGTTTGCCATTTCCATTTCCTCCATTTTATGCTATCCCGTTCATAGTACTACAAAAAAACTACAATTTCAAGCAAAAAATTCATATTTTTTCAAAAATTATAGAAAGCCCTTAAATTCGGGGTTTGAGCTTCTTTTTTTGTAAGAAAAAGTTATTGTTTTTTCAGGTTTAAAGAGCTATCTCAAAAAAAATGAGATAGCTCTTTTGTAAATTATTCTGCTACTATTTTAATTTCTCCATCTTCGGCCTTAATTATTACACTATCACCGTTTTGTATTTTACCGTCAAGCATTTCCTCGGCAAAAAGGTCTTCTACCTTGGAGGTGATTGCACGGCGGAGAGGTCTTGCACCGTAAACAGGGTCGAAGCCCTCTTTGGCAAGAAGCTTCACGGCACTTTCATCAACCGTTGCCGTAATGTCGTTTGCAGAAAGTCTCTTTTTCAGATTTTCAAGCATTACGAGAGCAATTTCACCGATTTCGTCTTCGGTAAGCTGACTGAATACAATAATGTCGTCAACACGGTTGAGAAATTCAGGTCTGAACATCTTTTTAAGCTCGTCCATTACACTGCTTCTGATGTTTTTGTTAACAACTTCACGGTTGTCACTGCCCGAAGCAAAGCCGAGTGACTTAGGCTCGGAAATATTTCTTGCCCCGACATTGCTTGTCATTATTATAACACAGTTTTTAAAATCTACTCTTCTGCCCTGGCTGTCGGTTAACTGACCGTCATCGAGAATCTGCAGAAGAATGTTGAATACATCGGGGTGTGCCTTTTCAATTTCGTCAAAAAGAATTACGCTGTAAGGCTTTCTTCTTACCTTTTCGGTAAGCTGACCGCCCTCGTCAAAGCCCACATATCCTGGAGGCGAGCCAACCATTTTGGAAACGGAGTGCTTCTCCATATATTCGGACATATCTACTCTTATAAGAGCATCCTCATCACCGAAAAGTGCCTCGGTAAGAGCTTTTGAAAGCTCCGTCTTGCCCACGCCCGTAGGGCCGAGGAAGATAAATGAGCCAATAGGTCTCTTGGGGTCCTTGAGTCCGACTCTGCCACGACGGATAGCCTTGGAAACGGCTTTCACGGCATCCTCCTGACCGATAACCCTCTTGTGAAGAACTTCCTCAAGGTTTCTAAGTCTTTCGGATTCTTCCTGTGCAAGTTTTTTCACGGGGATTCCCGTCCATCCCGATATGATTTCAGCAATTTCGTCCTCGCCGATTTCACCTGCACTCTGTGAGGATTTACTCTGCCATTCTTCACGGAGTTTGGAAAGTTTTTCACCCATTTCCTTTTCCTTATCGCGAAGCTCTGCCGCTTTTTCAAAATCCTGAGAATTAATTGCCTCTTTCTTTTCTGCACCGATATTTTCAAGAGACGCTTCAAGCTCCTTTATCTCCGGCGGTGCGGTAAGTGCACCAAGACGGACACGGCTGCACGCCTCGTCTACAAGGTCAATTGCCTTGTCGGGGAGGAAGCGGTCGGTGATGTAGCGACTGCTCATTTTTGCAGCGGCAACGATTGCCTTGTCGGAAATCTTGACACCGTGGTGTGCCTCGTACTTTTCGCGGATACCCTTGAGGATTTCAATTGTTTCCTCAACTGACGGCTCGCCTACTGTTACGGGCTGGAAACGGCGTTCAAGTGCAGCATCCTTTTCCACGTGCTTTCTGTATTCGTTAAGGGTGGTTGCACCGATAAGCTGAAGCTCCCCTCGTGCAAGGGATGGCTTTAAGATGTTTGCAGCATCGATTGCACCCTCTGCCGCACCTGCTCCTATGATGGTGTGCATTTCGTCAATAAAGAGGATTACGTTGCCTGCCTTTATGATTTCGTCCATTGCTTTTTTCAGGCGTTCTTCGAACTCTCCGCGGTATTTTGCACCTGCAACAACACCGGAAAGGTCAAGGGACACAACCCTTTTCCCTTTGAGAAGCTCGGGGACATTTCCTGCTGCAATTTCCTGTGCAAGTCCCTCTGCAACGGCGGTTTTACCTACACCCGGCTCACCTAAAAGCACGGGGTTGTTCTTTGTTCTGCGGGAAAGAATCTGTATAACTCTTTCGATTTCCTTTTGTCTGCCGATTACGGGGTCAAATTTCCCTGCCTTTGCAAGCTCGGTCAAATCCCTGCCGAACTGATTAAGGGTGGGCGTATCTCCGCCTTTTTTACCTTGTTTTTTCTCGCTTTCGGGAACTTCGTTGGTGAGTCTTTCGGAAATTTCTTCATAAAGATTTGCGGAAGCACCGAACCCTAAAAGAATCTTGAATGCAACGCTGTCACGCTCCCTTGCGAGTGCAAGAAGCAGATGCTCCGTACCGATATATGCACTCTGGAACTTGTGTGCCTCGGCAAAGGATTGCTGAATTGTGCGGTTTGTTCTGGGGGTGAAGCCTGCAAAAGTATTTGAGGGGGCAGGATTCTGATTGAATTTTGTAATCTGTTCAATAAGCTTCTCCTCGGTTATACCAAGCTCTGCTAAATATTTTGCGGCAAATCCGCTTCCCTCTGCAAAAAGTCCGTAGAGCAGATGCTCCGTACCGATGTAATTGCAATTGGTTTTTTCGGCACATTCCTGAGAAAGGGAGATTGCCTTTTGTGCCTTTTGTGTAAATCTGTTTTCTATGTTCATATATTTCAGTCCTTTCAACTAAGAGCATTCTGAAGAATTTGTGCTCTCTTTACATCTCTGTCCTGAGTGGTTATATTTTCATTTTCCAAAATAAGTGTTGCAGACATGGAGGAAAACATTGCCTTTCTAAGTGCATTGAGGTCTATATTCTTAATTATACCTGCATTTGCACCCATGCAAACATTGGAAACGAGATTCATTGCCTCGGAAGATGAAATCATATATGCATTTTTAAGTATGCCCAGACTTCTGAGGCATTTATCCTTCATTTCATATTCGTTGTTTTCAAAAAGCTGTGCACAAAGCCGTCTTTCCTCGCTGATAAGTGAGCAGGCAGCCGCATTCAGGCGGGAGAGAATGTCCTCTTCGCTTGTGCCCATTGTTATCTGGTTGGAAAGCTGGAAAAGTGCACCGCTTGCACGGCTGCCCTCTCCGTAAAGACCGCGTACCGTCATACCAAGGTTTGCCGCCCATTTTAAAAGCGGGTTTACCTGCCCTGATGTGCTTACGGCAGGAAGATGAAGCATCACCGATGCCCTAAGTCCCGTTCCTGCGTTGGTGGGACAGCTTGTAAGATAACCAAACTCGCTATCACGGTCAAAGGTCAGTTTCTCGGAAAGTAGCTTTTCAATTTTCTTTGCCGTGTCGTATGCACTGTCGGGGTCAAGACCGTCTGAAAATACCTGAATACGAAGATGGTCCTCTTCATTTACCATAACGGAAATTTTCTCGTCATTACTGATTATTGCCACAGATGGCACTTTTGAAGCACAAAGTTCGGGACTGATGAGATGTTTTTCGATAAGTGCCTTTTTTTCAAGGTCGGAAATCGTGCTGATTTCGATTTTGCGAAGCTCGTTTTTGAGGGGAGAGTTGTCAAAAGCACCCCATACCGTGTCAATAAGCTCCTTTGCCTGAGTCACGCTCATTTTACGGGGGTAAGGAATCCCCGAAATATTTCTTGCAAGTCTGACTCTTGTGCTGACCGCAATATCAATTTCGTTTGTGTGATTATTCATTACTTACTCTCCTTGCTTCTGATTTCGTCGCGGATTTTAGCCGCTTCTTCGTAGTTTTCCGATGAAATTGCCTCGGAAAGCTTTTCTTTTAAAATTTCAATTTCGCTTTTTTCTTTTTTGGGAACGTCTTTCTCTACTTCTTCCTTTGTTTCCACGGCTGTATGCACCGATGTGCCGTGGATTTTCTGGAGCATTGTCTTTGCCTGACGGCGGAAAGTTTCGTAACATTTACCGCAACCCATTCTGCCCTTGTGAGTGAACTCGGAAAGAGTCATTCCGCACAGCGGACATACGGCGGATGCCACCTCGGGACGTGTGCCGAAAGAGAGCAATGAGCCAAAATTGTCGAAAAGCGACTCGCCCGATGCACATTGTGAGCAAAGGTTTAAGGAGCTTTTCTTTCCGTTTACTATCTGCGTGTACATAACTGATGCGTTTCGTTTTCCGCATTTTTCACATAACATATATATCATCCTCTCATAAGACTTGTTATCATACTTTTGAATATTCCTGCCCGAACAACGTCGCGGACATCTGCCGTAAAGGGAAGAACTTTATCATTCACCGCACCTAAGATTATGTGCGCTTCCCTCTCGGTTATACAGTTATAGTCCAGAAGATTCTGCACAAAAACTGCCGCCGTGCGGTAGGAAAGTGTGCTTCCCACGGCATTTACAATGTGCATAGGGTAGGTGGAGGCATCTGTTTTTACTGTGCGGATTCGCACACCGCCGCCGCCACCACGCCTGCTTTCGATTATATACCCTCTTTCAGGGGTGAATCGTGTCTGTATTACGTAGTTAATCTGACTCGGTACACAGTTAAGCTCCCCTGCAAGGTTGTTTCGCTGAATTTCAACGGAGCCGTCAGCTTCCTTTAGCATATCAAGGAGCATTTTTTCGATAATATCTGACATATTCATATATAAACACCTCTTTTGTGATTAAATTTGACTTTGACTTTCTTTGACTTTAATATATCACCTCATTTTTCATTTGTCAATAGGTTGGGGAGAAAAATTTTTGGCTAAATTTATCTTTTTTTGCAAAAACAGGAACACGTAATTCGTGTTCCTATACTAAATATAGTGTTACCATAGAATATGCCAGATTGAATATGAAATGTCGGGAGGATTTTCTATGATAGTGTATTGTGTGCGTCGCGACCAGTTAAGGGATGAGGATATAGGGCGGTATATTTCTTTCGGAATAGATATATTAAAAGATGGTAAACCCCTCCGTGTGATAAAAGACGTTTCCCCCAATGAAAAAGAACTCCGAAAACTTGTATCGCTTCTCAACAAACTGCAACCGAGCCTCATACATATTGATGATATTATAGATGACTTCATTAACTAAATCATATTTAAGGCAAAAAAAATAAGACTGCAATTCCTTTCTGCCCGTGGGGATGTTGCGGTCTTGTTTTTATGTGCTGTTATTTTTGTCTGAAAATTCGGCAAAGTCTATCTGAAAGACCCGTGCCAGTTCACATACAAGGTTGAAGCTGGGGTTTCCCTTGCCACATTCTATCTTTTGATACCAACGTGACGAAATTTCGAGTAGCTCTGCTGTTTTTTCCTGAGTGAGCTTCCGTTCCCGTCTGCGTGTCCGCAGAGTTTTTGAAAGTAATTCCAGTTTAGTCAATTTTTAAAATATTGCAGGGTGCAATGCACCCTGCAACACCTTCTTCCCGTAAAATTAAACTATATCGCTGTACTTTGTAATGGTTTCAATAAGATTTCCATTACTGTCGTAAGCCTTGTGTGTCAGCTTCAGCCGGTAATCATACTCACCCATAACAGCATAATAACTGGATACCATTGCGTAAGAACTATCTCTGTCAGTCCAGGTTTTGATAGTTGTCCAGCTTGTTCCATTCTTCTGCTGAAGCTCCACTTTTACATAAGCTTCGTGAGTAGGTGGAACTTGAGTTCCGCCGTAGACCTCCAAGACACCAGAGCTTTTCCACTCGAGGAGATTTTCAGTAGCTGAAATAATAATATTTGCAGGAGCAACACCTATGTTTGCAGGAAGCTCCTCTGCATATGTACCTATACCGGGAAGTGCAAGGCACATTGCCGCCGCCATTACTATGGCAAGTGCTTTCTTAAAACCTTTCTTTTTCATAAAAAAATCCTCCTTTTGTTTCAGGTTTCATATATATAACGCAAAAGGAGGCAAAAAGGGGACAAGCTTTTTACAAAAAATAAAAAACAAGCCACATAGATATGTGGCTTGCCTATACTTGTTATTTTGCCGTTGTGTATTCAGCTATTTTTATAATCTCGCTTTTTTCAAGACTTGAATTAATTCTGTAAGTATATATACCGTCGTGCCAAAAAATGACCGTTTCTGTGCCTTTTTGCAGGTAAAATCCCTCATGCCCCTTTATTTTTATATTTTCAAGAGTCCCTTTTTCTGTGTTAATCGCTATTTTTAAAGAAAGATTATTCATTTTTAGCTGAATATATTCTGCCTCATTTTCGAAAATTAAAAATAGGTTATTTATTCCTTCTTTATCTTTTGTTATCTTGAACCCCTCAGGAATATATCCTATACTTACCATATCATTAGAAAAAGAATTTTGTTTTGTTTCTGTAAATCTTATTTCTGTATCGGGTGCTTCCTTAACGAAAAAGAAATTGAAAAATTTAGTTCTCAATGCATCTACATTATATATGGTAACTGACATTGCAACTAAAACTACCAACAGGAGGCACGCGACCTTGCCAGTAACAACAGTTGCACGGCGGAGGTTATATTTACGGCGTTCGTTTTTGAAAAGCTTCTGCATATTTCTTTCGTGTTCGGGGGAGAAACTCACTTCGGGGGCGTTATAGTCTGCTTCCTTTCTGTACGCCTCGGCAGAGGCTTCATCTATCAAGGTATCTAATACTTTATCAACGATTTTTTCTTCAGTTTTCATTTTTTTCATTCCTTTCATTACAGAATTTTATCGGCTTTCATTTTTGCAAGCTCTTCCTTAATATATTTCCTTGCACGGTAAAGCCGTTTTTTGGCGGTTTCAAAAGTTATTCCCAACAGCTTTGCAATGGTTTCCACGCTAAGTTCATGTCCGCAGGAAAGCAGTAGCACCGACTTGTACTTAATATCCATACCTTCCAGTATACTCATAACTGCGTTATAAGATTCCTTTGAAATAAAAAGATTTTCGGGATTATATGTAGTTTCGGAAAATGAGCTGTCATTATCGTAAAGAGGTGTCACTTCCTCGCCTTTTTTCTTGCGGTACATATCGAGTGCCACATTCCTGCAGATAACCGTCAGCAGGGCGGCTGTCTTTCCCTCATCCTCTATATTCAGTCGGGCAATGTTTTTTATAAACCTTTCAAATGTTTCCTGAACTGCATCCTGCGAAGAGTCGCCATCCTTCAAAATTTCGTACGCAATCCAGTAAAGTCTGACCCTGTGGGCATAATAAAGTGTTTCTATCAGGTCTGGTTTTACCTGATGATTTTTCTTCTTCAAAAGCATAGGAACAGTCCTCCTTTATCTAAATTCATTATATTTGAAAATTTTTCCGATTTCAAGAGGGAAGCCAAAAAAATACAATAACCGCAAAGGGGACTCCCCCTTTGCGGTTAGCTATACATAGAATTTTTGCTCATATAGTCATAAAGCTGTTTTCCGTGTTCCTGCTCCTCTTTCTGAATGTGGTTGATGCTCTGGCGGATATTTTCATCCTTGAACTCAAACACGCAGGTATCGTACATATGGCTTGCGTGCTTCTCCGTTGTAAGCAGGTCATTTGCCAAAAAGCTGTCACGTGTTTTTTCCTCATTGTCGGCAGGGCCGTAGCACTCGGTAAATGTAGTTGTCTGCTGACCTTGTTGCCCACCGCCCGAATTTTGAGCCGGTGTCTGTCCGTTCTCAATCTTGGTAAGGGTATCAAGATGCCCCTGCTCCACCTGTGCAATGCGGATGCAAAGCTGTTTAAGTTGGGGGTCGCAGGCTTCCTCTGCCGCTTTTGTGTACTTGTCAATGCACAGCTTTTCCGTGCCTTTCATATCTTTTAGTAATTCTGTTTCTTTCTGACTAAGCTGCATAAAAATCACCTCACAGGTATTTTATCCCATGAGGTGTATTTTTAGTCATATAAATTTTTGAAAACGTAGGTTGCACTGTCGTTTGTGATTTTAAATGACAGATAGCATACCTTTTCGACGGATTTTTCAATAGTGCTTTCGTCACGGATGTTTGCAACGGTTATATACCGCACACCGTCTTCGATTCTGCAGAAATTTTCGCCTCCGCTTGAAATTACGAACACGTTTTTCGTCTTTGCCGAATCGGAAAGCATACTGTAAAATGCCTTTTTGTCAATTTTCGATGCAAATGACGGCTCTTTATCAAGTATTACAAACACGTTTTTCTGTGAGGAATTAAGTGCCGTGGAAAGCTTCTCCCACTGTGTACCCCTTGAAATAACGCCGTCTTTTTGCTGGAGTGAAACTATTTTCGAGTGGGAGTAGCTTCTTTCAATATAGTTTCCTGCCATTACGGGGGAATTTGCAGGGGTCAGGTCAGCAGGCTTATCTCCGCCCACAACGGCAGAAACGTCCGACTTTTCCAATATATCCATAGCATTTGAATACACAACACGGTCAAAAAGCGTGTTCATTTCAGATGAGCTGTAAATGTTAAAGGTTGTGCCGATTTCTCTGTCACGGTTGAGGAAGTCGCTTGTTACAGGCATTGCTATAGATGCCTGGGCCCCTGACGAAGTGATGACTATACTCCTCTTTGCACCGTTTCTTGAAAGATTCAGCAGTCCCGAAGTTCGGGAAGGATTAAGGAGGGAAAGGTCATTTATAACAGCCGTATTTCCTTCTTCGTCAAAAACTTTCACTTTTCCTGAAAGTTCTGCTTCGCTACCGATTTTTTCGGGGGCAATGATTCCTGTAACCTCTCCTATTATATTTATCTTAAAGGAATCCGTTTCCTTACCGTTATAATATGCGGTAACGGTGGCTTCACCGCTTCCCGTAGGGTAGTATACGTTATCCTTTACCGTGCCTTTTCCGTCCGACACGCTCCACGAAAGAGTTCCGCTTACCGAGGACGGTGGATTATAATTTTTGTCGTAGGGTGTTACCTTGATTTTTATACTGTCGCCCGAAAGCACGCTTTTTTCCGAAACCTCACACAACACACCTACTGCCGCAAGGCTTTCGGCATTGCTCGTAATGGCAGGGGCATTTATGACCTTTCTCGTTTCCGAGGGGGAGTTAAGTGTGTGCAAGGTGTTATTTTTAAGAGTTTTTCCCACCATTGCGGTAGAGCCGCCGCCGTCAAGGTTGATGGCATTTACCATACCCATTTCCTTGCATATGTCGGCAAGCTGAGAAAGGGAAACCCCCTTGCTGACACTTTGTCTGCCGTCAACGGTCATCATATAAATAACAGTACCGTCGGAGTTTGTTCCTATTATACTGCGTGGGTGGTTTCCGCTTACGTCGTGAGTGATTTGCGTTTTCTGTCCGTCTTTTAGAAGGAGCGTTCCACCGCCAAATGCGGTCTGCACGTCCTCAATAGAGGGATTTACGCTGATTTCAGTTTTCACAAAGTCGCCAATACTAAATTTTGAATCCAGAAAAGGAGTCATATTATCATTGATTGCAAGGATGTATCCGTTTTCGGGAATGGGGATTACACCGCCCATGCTGATTCCCTTTGCAGTAACCACATCTTCAACAACTGTTACTGCCGTTATCCCCTCGGGAAGATGGGGGGAGGTTGCACCGTTAAAATCGGGGGTGTACATAAGCACAGCTCCGTAGTAATCGGTAGGCTTATTGATATGTGCAATGGGCATCTCGGTGCCGTCGGGGGCAGAAATTTTCATAGTGAAATCTATATAGGAAAGTGAAAGCTTATTATCCTCAAAAAAGCCTGCCGCCATATCGGAATTTATATGGGACTGGAGTAGCTCGCCATCCTTGACCTCAATTCCCAGGGAGAAGTTCTGATTTCCCTTGTATGCGGAGAAGAAGTCACCGTTTATTGCAACGACGGTCTGGCTGTCACCCTTTGCGTGGTTCATAACCGTATCAACCTTGTCACTTCCGCCACTGTTTTTAAGCAGGTCGAAGCTGAGGTTTTTATTCTTTAAATCTGCCTTGATTAAGGTTATATTCATGGCTGAATCACCGAAAAACCGTTGTTCTTTTATAAGTGTTACCCCGTCGGTTACAATTTCCTCTGTCTTGTTTGTGTAAAGCGTTGCCGCCTGAACGGAAACTGTCAGCAGGGTAACAAAAACCGTCAACAGGAAAATAATTTTTTTCAATGTAATCACCTCGGTGTCAATTAGTTTTCTTTTTCGCTTTCTGAATGTTGTAAAGCACCCTCACGGAAAGTGCTTCGGGTAAAATTTTGGATAGAAAGCGTGTGCATTTCATTGTAATATCGGGAACAATGGAAAATCTGTTTTTCATCATACCCTTTACTGCAAGCTTTGCCACGTAATCGGGGGAAAGTGTCTTTTTCCCCAGGTTGGAGCCGGAAACCTCGCCAAACTCCGTTTCTACGGGACCGGGACACAGTACGCTTATTGTTACAGGGGATTTTTTTCGTCTGAGTTCCTCACGTACAGCTCTTGAAAGCCTTAAAACATACGCCTTGGAAGCATAGTAAGAGGACAGAAAAGGCCCCGAAAAAAACGCCGCTGAACTTGAAACATTCAGGATTTTTCCGCCGCCTCTCTTTTCCATAAGGGGGATATACTCTTTCATAAGCAGGTGTAATGCACGGATATTTACATCCAACATACTGTTTTCACGGAGAAAATCCGTTTCGGTAAATTCACCGTAAACACCAAGCCCTGCATTGTTTATAAGCACGTCAATATCGGGGTGGGTTTTCACCAGCCCCTTTACCGATTCTATGTCCGTTAAGTCTGCCGTCACAATGTGCGTGGGACAGGAAAGCTTTTCGGAAAGTTTCGCCAGACGGTCTGTCCGCCGTGCGGTAAGTACCGTTTCGTAGCCCATTGAGTCAAGCCTTTTCGCAATTGCTTCCCCTATTCCGCTGCTTGCCCCAGTAATAAGTGCCTTGGGCATATTACACCTCAAAACTCTCTTCGGGAAGAACGCGGATAGCTACATTAAGCTCCTCGCCAACCTTTTCAAGCTCCGCTGTAAGCTCGTCAAGAGAAAGCTCGCTCTGTTCCATATCCACAAGGGCAATCATTGTGAAAAGATTCTGCATCAGCTTTTGGGAAATGTCCAGAATGTTGATATTCTTTTCATAGAAAAGTCCGCTGACCCTTGCAATGATACCTGTCTTATCCTTACCTACTACTGTTACTACTGCTCTCATAACAATTCTCCTTTACATTCTGTTCTGTCTTACTGTTTCATAAATGAAAAGTGCCGCCGCAACGGATGCATTGAGGGAATTTACGTCACCTTTCATAGGGATTTTTACCTTAAAATCGCACTTTTCGAGAACAAGTCGGCTGATACCTTCCCCCTCGGAGCCGATAACGATTGCAACCGCACCTTTAAGGTCGGCATCATAAATATCCTTTTCCCCCGAAGCGTCTGCACCTGTTACCCAGATGTTTTTCTTCTTGAGGTCGTCAATGGTTTTGGCAAGGCTTGTCACCCTTGCCACGGGGGTGTATTCAACTGCACCTGCACTTGCCTTGGCACATACGGACGTGAGTGATGCCGATTCGTGCTTGGAAATAATGATTCCGTGGGCACCTGCACAGTTTGCTGTTCTTATAATAGAGCCAAGGTTTCGGGGGTCTGCAATCCTGTCAAGAATTACGATAAAGGGAGGCTCCCCTTTATCCTCCGCACGTTTTAAAATATCGTCAACGGTAGCATACTCTGCCGCACTGCAGAGGGCAATTACACCCTGATGCACGCCTGTTTCGCTCATTTCGTCGAGCTTTCTGCCGTCAGTTTCGGTAACGGGAATCCCCTTTTCCTTTGCCATACGGATGATGGGAATTATGCTTCCGTGCTTATCGCCTTTTTTTACATATATTTTATCAATGTTTCTGCCGCTTTTAAGGGCTTCTGTGACAGGGTTTCTGCCTTCTAATTTATCGCTCATATCAAAAACCTCCTTGGCTTGCTTAGTCATTATAACATACAAACGGGCAAATTTGTACCTTTGTAACATAAATTTATTATTTCAAAATTTCTCCCGTAAACGGATGCTCCTCTTCGCGAACGGGCATATACGGTAAAATTACATAGTCAGAATCAAAACGAAGCCCTTTTTGGTAAAGGTAATTAATCTCCCCGGGGGAATATCCCTGCGGAAAAATATAAGATTTCCCGTCATAATAAACCTTGAGCATACGGGCATCTTTAATAAAGTAAACGGGTATATATTCCAACACAGTATTTCCAAACTGATATTTTTGGTAGTCTTTCAGCAAGATGACATCAATATTTCTCTCTTTGGAACGGGTCAGGAGGGTATCCCTCTTTGACTTTCGGAATATGGGGTCAGATGCAATAATAGTGTCTATGTGATTTTCATATAAAAGAATATGAAATGTGTTTTGAGTTGTCAGAATAACCGTGGAAAAGGGCTGTGATGCGGTATGAAGAGTTCGTGCGTCGTGCAGCCTTGGGCAGTCTACCAGAAAGGTGTTTCCGTCGGAAAGCCGTACTGCAGACATGGTTTGTGTCCCGTAATATGCTGTAGAAATATTTGTTTCCTCGATGGGAGAATACATAGTTAAAAACACCGTTATGACGGAAAAAACCGCGGAAAACCGATGCCTGTTGCTTCTTGTAAGGGGGTGCATATATATTAGTACAAGCAAAAACGCCCATAAAATAATAACCGTAAGACAGCTTCCCCGAATTTCCAAAAGGGAGAAGGGCAAATCCCTTACAAAACCGCTTGCCGAGGTTATCCCGAGGGAGAAAAGCCTCATAGCAAACGCTGTACCGTTGGAAAGAATCGCTATCGGTGAAGCAATAATAAGAATCATTCCGAGGATAACATAAACTCCCGAAAGCGGTACTAAAAGGGCGTTTGAGAGCAACGACCAAGGCGTTATCGTACCGAAATAATAAACTATTATGGGCATAACGGTTAGCTGTGCACTTATGCTCATAGACAAAACCTCCGCAAGGGCAGAGGGCATAAATTTCGATAAAATACCCGAAATTTTTTTGTTATAAATAATTATTCCTGCAACAGCCAGTACAGAAAGAATAAATCCTGCATTAAATACCGTAAACGGATTTATGAAAGTCATTATAAGCACCGCAACTGCAAGCGATGTCGGAGAATCGTTGTCACGGTAGATGTATTTTGAGAGGAGGTAAATTGAGCACATAATAAATGCCCTTATTACGCTTGCACCTGCACCTGTTAAAAGTACAATAAAAAGTGCACCTGCAAAAACCAATATGTAACCGCATCTTCGCTTCCCAACAAAAAGCCATGCGATAATCATAAGAAAAGTCATTGCCACAGAAAGGTGCAATCCCGAAACCACGGCAATGTGACTGAGTCCGCTTGCTTTAAGGGATGCGTCAAGGTCCTCTGAAATCAGCCGTTTGTCCCCGATAACCATTGCATTAAAAAGCCCGCGGTCATCTTCGTTGGGAAAATATTTTTTACCGAGGCTGTCTATGTAAACCCGCAGGGAATACAGCTTCCCCATCAGTCCGTCAGCTTTTCCTATTGGCTGAGGAGACTTTTCTGCATCCGAAATAAGAAAAATGCCATTCCCTGCAAGAGTATGGGCGTAACCGTGGGAGAAAATTTTGCTTGCATTGGGGGTATAAAGAGAAAATTCCCCCTCTATAATATCCCCAGGAGAAAGACGGGAATCCTCGTCAAAGCGGAGAAGTACCTTGTGCCTTTCCCCTCTGTCCTCAAAATACGCAGTAACGGAATTGTTATCCGAAAAATCAGTTACCGTCAGCCTCATTACCTCGCTTTTGCCTGAATATTCAGCAATAATGGTGTCACGGAGATTTTCGGCAAGAATCATTCTGCCTATTCCCAGAGTAATCAGCAAGACGGCAATAAATGACGGAAAGAGCCTCTTTGTTTTCAAAAACACAAACGCCCATACCAATAGGCACATAACTGCCGTTATTATTAAATTTACGCTATACGCGGCAAGAAATATTCCAAGAACGAATAAAATTGCCACAGGAATAAGCGGTCTTTTAATCATAGGGTTATTTTATCTCCTGTTCGAGGGAATTAAAAACTTCTGTGGAGAAAAATTCCTCAAGGGTAATTTCAAGACCGTCACAAAACTTCTTGATTGTTCTGATGGATATATCACGGCGGGATTCGTCAATCATACTGTACGCCGTAGACGGAGTAACGCCTGATATATTGGCTAATTCGTTAATTTTCCAGCCCTTTTCATTGCATAACTGCAAAAATCTTTCAACAATAGCATCTTTGATATCCATTGAAAACTCACCTCAAGGATATTTTACTCTCTTTTACGATTGTGCGTATACGCACACGCGTGCTACACTGCAAGATTTGCAAACAATTTCTGCGGAGTCGCAGAGGACGGTGTACTTTTGGGAGCCAAAAGTACCAAAAACGCGGGGGTTCCGATTCCCCCGCACCCCTGAAACGGCCTCGCAGGGGCGTAAAAAAGCAAATACTTGTTTTTAATTACAAAGATGGTTTTGTTTTTCGAAATTATTTGTTTTTGTGTCGCCGTCCTAAAAGGAAAACTTATTTCCTTGCGGACTAAAAATCGCTCGTCAGCAGCGGAAGTTGATACGAGCGATTTTTACGCCAGTCAACAAAGAATTTCTCAAAACCCGACTGTTCTACCGAAGCACTAAACTAAGGTTTTTGCAAATTTTCTGTCGGCTACCGTGAAATTGCGAGTATTAGTTTCCTCTGCAGGCGAGCAATTTCAGGCGAACAGGCAACTGAGTGTTGCCTTAAAGCCGACGGTTCAAAGACGGAAAATTTGCAAAAACGAAAACGATACATTAAAAGAAAACCACGCCCAAGAAATATTACGCCCCTGCGAGGGCGTTGAGGGGTGTGGGGAGAATCGCAACTCCCCACCGCTTTTCGCCATTTTGGCGTTCAAAATGGCACTCCCCTAATCGGCTCCGATTAAATACCTGCAATTTCTTGCAATAAAAAACAAAATTTTGCAATAAAAAATACTTTTTTGCTAAAAGTATGCGAAAAACTCTTGATTTTCCCCCTGCCTTGGTATTATAATATAATAAGCAAACGATTTCTTTGGAATCTTAATGCAAATATAGGACCACTCTCATGGGAGTCGAGGCCATACGGACAGCCGGGTCCACTGCCTATTGATTGAGTTAAAAGCTCAGTTTTATAAGTTGGTTACTTTATAACCGAAATGCGTAATTGCGCTAACTTGTGAAATGGTCAATAAGAGTAGTGACTCTGTATGTCCAATATCTTAAATTTTCTTAGGAAATTTGTCTTTTTTGAGATATTAACACAAGTCGTGTAATTGCGATTTGTGTTTTTTATTTACATAAAAAGAGGTGTTTTAGATGGCAAACAACGTAATCATTGAACTTAAAAATGTATCCAAGCATTTCGGGCAGACGTATGCTGTGGAGGATTTCAACCTTTATGTCAAGAAAGGGGAATTTGTAACCTTTTTGGGACCAAGCGGATGCGGAAAGACTACCACTCTCCGAATGATTGCAGGATTTGAGCTTCCTACGGGCGGACAAATTCTCCTAAACGGGGAGGATATTTCCCTGCTTCCGCCGTACAAACGCCCTGTAAATACTGTATTCCAGAAGTATGCTCTTTTTCCTCATATGGATGTGTATGACAACATTGCTTTCGGTCTGAAGCTGAAGAAAATTCCCGACGGGGAAAAGACGAGAAAGCTTACCAAAGAGGAAATTGACAAAAAAGTCAGGAAAGCTCTTAAAATAGTTGACCTTGAAGAGTACGAAAACCGTGATATATCCACCCTTTCAGGCGGTCAGCAGCAGAGAATTGCCATTGCCCGTGCTATTGTAAATGAGCCTGAAATTCTTCTCCTTGACGAGCCTTTGGGTGCTCTCGATTTGAAAATGAGAAAGGATATGCAGCTTGAACTTAAGGAAATGCACAAGAAACTCGGCATCACCTTTATATACGTAACTCACGACCAGGAGGAGGCACTTACTCTCTCCGACACGATTGTGGTTATGAAAGACGGTATGATTCAGCAAATCGGCACTCCCGAGGATATTTATAACGAGCCCAGCAATGCCTTTGTCGCAAACTTCATCGGTGAAAGCAATATTTACAGCGGTACGGTGACGGGCGACAAAAAAGTCAGATTTATAAACCACGTTTTTGATTGTGTTGACGAATTCCCGAAAAATGAAAAGGTTGATGTGGTAATCCGTCCCGAGGATGTTCATATTACAAGTGCTGACAGCGGTATGGCAAAAGGCAAAATTGTCAGCAAAATTTTCAAGGGCATCCACTACGAATACATAATGATGGTTGGCAGAAACGAGCTTGTCATAGTTGATACAAGGGATTTGAATGTGAACGAAACCTACGGCTTTGACATTGAGCCTGACGGTATTCACATTATGAAAAAGGAACTTACCTCCAATATCTACAATGATGCCTACATTGACAAGGAAAACCGTGTTGTTATTTCCGAATGTCCCTTTGAATGTGACATTACTTCTCTTGTGCAAGGCTCTATCGTTGACAGTGAGGGCTATGTTGTAGGCCCTGACGGTACACGTTACGACTTTACTGATGCGGATGTCCGTGCAGAAATCGGACTCAAGGATATTGAAATCCTCGACGACGAGGAAGCAGGTGTCGTAAAGGGTGAGATTGTTTCCATTATATATAAGGGTGACCATTATCAGCTTACAATCCGCACTCCCGAGGATGAAGATTTTGTTCTTGATACTGAATATACATATGACGAGAACGACCTTGTAGGTCTTAATGTACGCCCTCAGGACATAAAGCTTACATTGAAAGGAGAGGCGAAGAAATATGCAAAAAAATAATATTTTTTCCAGAAAAACTCTCGCCCTGCCTTATGCTGTCTTTATGATTCTGTTTGTTGTGATTCCGCTTTTTCTGATTGTGATGTACGCGTTTACGGATGCAGACGGAAAATTTACCTTTGATAATTTCCGTACATTTTTCTCCGGCGGACACAACATAAATACATTGATGTTCAGTATATTTATAGGTATGGCGAATACGGCACTCTGCCTGCTTTTGGGCTACCCTGCCGCTTACATACTGGCGAAAAAGGAAATGGGCTTTGGCAAGGCAACTGTGCTTCTGTTTGTAATGCCGATGTGGATAAACTTCGTTCTTCGTACCGCCGCAACACGAGACCTTCTCTTTGCAATGGGTATTTCTGGCGGGGAGCATCCCTATTTTGCCACAATGATTGGTATGGTGTATAACTACCTGCCATTTGTAATTCTGCCCCTTTACACCTCTATGACAAAAATGAATTTAAGTCTTATTGAGGCATCCTACGACCTCGGTGCAAATAAGGTGCAGACATTCTTTAAAACGGTGCTTCCTATGACTATGCCTGGGATTGCATCTGCGGCAACAATGGTGTTTATGCCCACTATGAGCAGCTTTGTAATAAGTGACGTTATGGGTGAGAGAAAGATTTCCCTTATCGGTAACAGTATTCAGCTTTATTTCGACCAGGGATTGTGGAATTTAGGCAGTCTTGTTGCCCTCATAATGCTTATAATTATGGCATTTGGTGCACTCTGTGCCGATTCCGAGGGTGAAAGTGATGCGAGAGGGGGTCTGTGGTAATGAAGAAAAAGCTTTCTTTTACGGAGTTCCTCAGCAAATTTTATGTGTATATCCTGCTTCTGGTTATGTATGCACCGCTTTTGCTTCTGATTGTGTTCAGCTTCACCGATACGAAAATTATCGGCAGATGGGACGGCTTCAGTCTGCATCTGTATGAGGCTCTCTTTAAGGATGCCGAAATTATGCAGGCGTTTGGAAACACATTCTTGGTTGCAATTTCCTCTGCCGTGGTTTCCACGATTTTAGGAACAATGGGTGCAATAGGCATTTTTTACAGCGGAAAGAGAAGCAAGGCAATAATGGAGGGAATCAGCAACATTCCCGTTATAAATGCGGAAATTGTTACAGCACTTTCGCTTACCATTCTATTTGTTATGGCAGGTGTGACTTTTAACTTTATCACGCTTCTTATCGGTCACGTAGTGCTGACAATCCCCTTTGTTATACTGGCTGTACGTCCCAAGCTTATGCAGATGGACCCCAATATTTACGAGGCGGCTCTTGATTTGGGTGCAACTCCCAAAAAGGCACTGAGGACAATCGTAATTCCCCAGATAATGCCGGGAATTGTGTCAGGTTTTATCCTGTCAATCACTCTTAGCCTTGACGATTATATTATAACGGCGTTTACAAGAGATACGGCATTTCAGACACTCAGCACCTATGTGTACGGTGTTACCAGCAAAAAGGGTACACTTCCTCCGTCGCTTCGTGCACTTACCACGATTATCACATTGATAGCACTTGTGATACTGATTATTGTAAATATTAACAGTTCGGGGGAGAAAAAGAAAAATGAAAAAATTTAGTGCACTTATATTGTGTCTTATACTGTGCTTTTCCTATGCCCCCTTGTCATTTGCGGAAGAAACGGTGCTGAAGGTTTATAACTGGCAGGACTATATTGACGAGGGAAAAGACGACGACGGTGCGAAAATTTCAGATTCCGTTATGGAATTGTGGGAAAAGGATTACCTGAGTCGCACAGGAAAAAAGGTGCGTGTACAGTACGACACCTTTGAAACAAACGAAACAATGTTAAACACCCTCAGGACAGGGCGTTCCGATTATGACCTGGTATGTCCGTCGGACTATATCATTCAGAAAATGATTTCCGCAACGGAAAAAGGTAATGACGAAAATATCGCTATTGAGAAATTCGATATATCGGCTATGCCCAACTACACAAAAAATGTTTCTCCGTATATTTCAGAATTGTTTGAAAAGAACGGCTGGACAGAATATTCGGTAGCATATATGTGGGGCACGGTTGGTTTCCTCTACAATCCCGAAACGGTTTTGAGGGAAGATATTTCCACGTGGGATTTCTTCTGGAACACTGATTACCGAAACAGAATGACCTGCAAGGATGTTTCCCGTGATGCTTATGTTATTGGCTCGCTCTATGTACACCGTGACGAGCTTCGCAAGGCAAATAAAAAGTATAAAAAGGGTGAAATTTCTGCCGAGGAATTGCAGAAAATTGTAAATACTGCGGCAAATGACACCACAGCGGAAAACATTGCAAATGTGGAAATTGCCCTTTCTGATATGAAAAGGAATATCTACGGCTTTGAGGTGGATTCGGGAAAGACCGATATTGTATCGGGAAAAATCCATGCAAACCTTGCGTGGAGCGGTGATGCCGTTTATGCAATGGACCTTGCCGAGGAAGAGGACGGAAAAGAGCTTGAGTTTGTAATTCCCAACGAGGGAAGTACAATTTATTTTGACGGTTGGGTTATGCCCAAGGGGGCAAATGTGGAGCTTGCTCAGGATTTCGTGGACTTTTTGTGCAGACCCGAAATAGCAGTTATGAATATGGATTATATCGGTTATACCAGTGCTATTGCAGGTGACGAAATCTTCGACCTTGTATGCGAAAATTACGAGGAAGAGGACGGAGAGTACGAATACGACCTTTCCTATTTCTTCAACGGAACTCTGTCGGAGGATAAATATACCGACGGAAAGGCAATCATCCGTACAAATACATTCGGCAGACAGCTTACCACACAGTACCCCTCTACCGAAGAGGTTGCACGATGCGGTATTATGGAGGATTTCGGGGACAGAAATGAAGCGGTCCTTGAAATGTGGAGCAAGGTCAAGAGCAATAACATCACAGCATTTTCATACGTGATGATGGCTTTCCTTGCATTGGTAGCAGTATTTATGCTGACATCTTCAATAAAGAAAAAATTGAAAAAGAAAAAAAGAATGAGAAGATAAAGGAAAAAGCACTATCGAATGATGGTGCTTTTCTTATTAAAGAGAAATATTATTAATGTGTTGGGAAAGATGTTGGATTTTCTGTAATGCCACATATATAATTCATATCTACATTATAAAAACGGGCGAGTATAATGGCACTTTCTATAGGAATACGAATTTTTCTCAGTTCATAATCTGCATATGTCCGTTGTCCAATATTGAGCAGTTTCGCAATGTCTGATTGCGTTTTATCATTATCCTCACGCAACTGACGGATTCTTTCAGCAATATCCATAATAAACACCTCAGAATTATTCTACTATAGCGGAAATAACTCTATTGACTTTTAGCGGAATTTACTCTAAAATAAAAGAGGTAGAATATTTGATTTTAATAAAACAAAAAGAAAAGGAGTAATGAGAATGAAAATTAAAAGAGTCGTTTCAGTAATTACCTTACTATTATTGCTTTTTGAAAGCAAGATATTAACTTTTTCTGAAACAGTAAAAGCAGAAGCAAATAGTGCGCCGGTGTTTATTGATGTTCCAAGTGACCATTGGGCAAAAACACAAATTGATAGTTTTGTGAAAAAAGGAATTGTCAATGGATATGCTGACGGTAGTTTCAAGCCCTCAAACGGGGTTACAAGAGAGGAATTCTGCAAGCTTCTTGTTGCGACATTTGATGTTCAACTTGAAGTGCCGAATGTTTCAAGTTTTGCAGATATTGATAAAAACAGATGGTCTTATCAGTATATTGAAACCTGCAAAGAGTTTTTTCCAGGATACATAGATAAAAGTGATGGTACAAATAAATTTATGCCTACACAGTACGCTGTCAGAGAAGATATTGCCTCTGCAATAGCTAAAGCAATGGGATGTAGAGAAGACAGTGCAAATAATATTAATTACGCAATATCTAAATTTAGTGATGGAGAAGCCATTAATCATAAATTGTTGCCATATGTAAGTATTGCTTGTGAAAAGGGTCTTATAAGTGGTTATCCTGATGGCTCATTTGGTCCGCAAAAGGGTATAACCCGTGCGGAAACTGTCGCACTGTTGGAACGTGCAGTAAAACAAGCGGAAAATAGTGAAACAAATGAAAAAAACAATACTGTACCTACGGATGATGTAAATGCCAAGATTAATGAAGAAGATATTCCAGTTATATATGAAAATGAAAAGCATGATTTGATTATGATTGAACCCGAGACAGGAAAAAGCTACTTGCTGACAGAAGAAAGTAGTTGTTGTAGTACAGAAAATGCACTCAAAGCTGGTAAACATGAAAACTTTTCTGTTTCAGAAGATGGAAAAAGAATCTTTTTTATAGGCGGATGGGAAGATAAAAAACTCTATTACAGAAACATAAAAAGATTCAACAACAATGCTGAGAAAAATGTAGTGATTGACACAGGTGTTAAGTATTTCAAAATAGCAAAAGACGGTAACAGTGTTATTTATGTTAAGGATAAGAGCCTATATTTTAGTGACCTTGTAGCAAGTAAAAAGTTGTCTGATGGTAGATATGGAAGCAATCTAAATTTATATTTTATACCAATGTATTCAGAAAATTCTAAGACCTTCGTATATAAAGATGAAGCATATTACATATGCGGGACTGAAAATAATGATAAGCCGGAGAAAATAGACGGCGATATTCTTCCATATTATAATAGCTATGAGCAGCATATTTATCCTTCTCTTTACACATATTATAATACTGTTTATTATGTAAAGAGAGAGGAAAACACTTCTTATGACAATAATTTTTTATCTATTTATGAAAAAACATATCTTGGAAAGGCTGTAAAAGTTGCAGAGAATGTCAGTGATGCTTTTGTTGTTGACGGAAACCTTTTTCTTTGCAAAAAAGACGACGTAGTTAGAGAAGATGCTATTATACAATCATCATTATTTATCTATGATGGAAAAAGTTTAAAAAAGATGATAGAGAATGTTCAGGAAATCAAATATGATTTCAAGGGTGGATTATTAGAAGCTTATTTGTGGGATGATGTTTTGTCAGGTGCCTTTAAGTCTGATGGCAGTTTGGTAAAATTCGACCCTCTCCAAAACAACTTTAAGGGGACGGTTATATATTTTGATGAAAAGTATGCATACACAGTTGATGAGGACAGTCATGAACTTTACAAATATAATTTGAATAGCGAGAGAAATGTGCAACTCTTAACAGAAGAAAAACTTTTGGACAAAGTATATTATTCTGTTGGATACAGATGGGTACCTAATGGGGCTATCATTTATACAGAAGATAATGGTACACACGAATTGATGACAACACATTTCATTGAAAACGGCAACTGTACAAAGTTGGGATACAATGCTACTATCCCATGGAACACAAAAGACAACACAATTTACTATATTATACGAAAAGGCGAAGAAGAGAACTATGTAAGGGAATTATGGTGTTACAAAGATAAGAAAAATGAAAAAGTAGCTGAATTTAACAGCGAAAATGCTTTATATCGTTTGCTTGCTAGAAATGAAAAAATGTGTATTTACAGTGAAATAGAGGGAGACCTCTGGATATATATAAACGGAAAAGTAAAGAAAATCGCTGATAATACAAGTGAGATTATTTATTAATTTAAAATGGAGTGAAAAGTTAATTATTAAATATAATAAAATATGGTTTTTAAACACAATTGTAAATGGCACAAATTGGGGAAAATCCCCAATTTGTGCCATTTATACAGTAAAGTGTTTTCTTTGTCATGGGAGAGGATGGATTCGCTTTTCTGCGGAAAAGCCGTCTCGCGGCTCTGACAGTCCACCGGACTGTCATTCACTACCGCTCGTTCGAATCCTCCGTTTCTATGCACCACAAGAAAAGCACTATCATACGATAGTGCTTTTCTTGTGGTGGGAGAGGATGGATTCGAACCATCGAAGTCAGTGACAACAGATTTACAGTCTGCCCCCTTTGGCCGCTCGGGAACTCTCCCTGGAGCTGGTGATGGGACTCGAACCCGCAACCTGCTGATTACAAATCAGCTGCTCTGCCAATTGAGCTACACCAGCTTGTATTTAGTTTGTCACGACCCGTGACACGCATATTATAATAGCACAGGAATTCCTTCTTGTCAACATTTTTTTATAAATTTTTTAATTTTTTTGGACAGGCAGGTTTTTCTGCCCCAATTCAAAAATTCTTATTGCCTTTTTCGTGAAAAAAGTATAAAATAATATAATAGCGGTAGTTTACCGCTTTGGCGAAAGGACTTGATGCAGATGTTACACACAAATTTAAGTATTAACGAAAAAGGACACCTCAGTTTTGCAGGTGTTGACACGGTGGAGCTTGCGAAAGAATACAAGACCCCTCTCTATGTTCTTGACGAGGAGCGTATTCGGGAGAAGTGCCGTGCATATATAAATTCAATGAAGAAGTATTTTGGCGAGGATGCACAGGCACTCTACGCCAGCAAGGCACTGAGCTTCAAGGAAATATACAGAATTGTAAAGGATGAAAATATGTCCGTTGACGTGGTTTCGGGCGGAGAAATATACACCGCCAAGGAATCAGGCTTTCCTATGGATAGAGTGTATTTCCACGGAAATAACAAGACGGATGACGAAATAGCCTTTGCAATGGATTGCGGTGTAGGCTTCTTTATGGCAGACTGCCGTGAAGAACTTCTTGCAATCAGCCGTATTGCAGGGGAAAAAGGTATCACACAGAAGATAATTATGCGTCTTACCCCCGGAATTGACACACATACTTATGAAGCGGTAAGAACAGGTCAGGTGGACTCTAAATTCGGTACGGCAATTGAAACAGGGCAGGCTATAAAAATGGTGGAATTTGCCCTTTCCCTCCCCAACATTTCATTGGAGGGATTTCATTGTCACGTAGGTTCTCAGGTTTTTGACGGAGAAACCTTCTGCCAGAGTGCGGAGATTATGATAGATTTCATTGCTCTTGTTAAAAAAGAACTTGGATATGAGGCAAAAACCCTCAACCTCGGCGGTGGCTTCGGGGTAAGGTATGTGGAATCCGACCCCCATCTTGATATTGAAAATACAATTAAGGAAATAAGCGTTTACGTAAAAAACAAATGTGATTCTGCAAATGTAAATATGCCAAAAATTCTTATGGAACCGGGCAGAAGCATTGTTGCCGATGCAGGACTTACTCTTTACAGCGTGGGCAGTGTCAAGACGATTACAGGTTACAAGAGCTATGCCTCGGTTGACGGCGGTATGGGTGACAACCCACGTTACGCCCTTTACGGAAGCTTGTACAGTGCACTTATTGCCAATAAGGCGGACAAGGAAGCTTCTTTCAAATGCACAATTGCGGGAAAGTGTTGCGAAAGCGGTGACCTTATTGCCGAGGACATAAAGTTGCAGGAATGTGAAAAAGGTGACATCCTTGCGGTGCTTACAACCGGTGCGTACAACTACTCAATGGCATCAAATTACAACAGAATCCCCCGTCCCCCCATTGTTATATTAAAGGACGGAAAAAGCCGTATCGGCGTAAAAAGAGAAACCTACGAAGATGTAGTTAAAAATGATATGTAAGGAGCAATCTTATGATTATTAAGCTTGCAGGACTTATTATTGATGTAAAAAATAAATACCCATATTTTAACGATTTCTGCCGTGGCTTTGAAGCAGATGGAAAACCACACTTCACCGTGAAAGTACCTGATAAGGTGCTCAGGAAAGCCGTAGAAAGTAACCCCGACTATTCCGACGGGTACCTTGAATGTCTTGAAATCTACCGAATTATCTGCCGTAAAATTCTGGATTATGATGCAATGCTGATGCATTGTGCCGCAGTTGCGGTTGACGGAGAGGCGTATCTTTTCACTGCAGTCAGCGGTACAGGGAAAACCACTCATATAAGGTTGTGGGCAGAAAAATTCGGAGACAGATTTTTGGTGGTAAACGGTGACAAGCCGATTCTTCGTATGCGTAAAGGAAAGTTTTTTGCCTGCGGAACACCGTGGCGTGGTAAGGAAAACTACGGTCACAATGTAGTTGCCCCGATTAAGGCAGTATGTATTCTGGAACGTGGTGAAACCAACGAAATTAAAAAAATTGCCCCCCACGAGGCAATTTCAACGGTTTTAACTCAGACCTTACGTACCGAGGATATGCGTGAAATGGAAAAAATGCTGGTTCTTACGGACAAGCTTTTGGGCAGTGTGCCTTTTTACAGACTTCGTTGCAATATGGACCCCGAGGCGGCAGAAGTTTCCTATAACGGAATGCAGGAGTGAAGACAATGTTTAACAAAAGAAAAATTAAAGAATCCGACAGTTGCCGTTATTGTAAAAATCTTGTGAAAAACGGCGAAGAATATACCTGCAAATATGCAAAGGGTGAGTTTAAACTCAGCGGAATCTGTAAGAAATATATATTCAACCCCTTTGCACCACGTGTACCCCGTGTAAGGAATCTTGATACAACAATGTTCGATCCTCTCGACTTTAAGATATAAGGAGAGTTTCTATGAAACCGCAGAAAATAGAAAGCTTTAAAATAGACCACAATAAACTGAATCCCGGAATATACGTGTCCCGTACAGATGGGGACATTGTGACATATGACCTCCGTACAAGGAAGCCCAATATGGGGGACTTCATGGACAATGCCACAATGCACAGCGTGGAGCATATGATTGCCACATATATCCGCAGCTCGTCAATTGGGCAGGATATAATATATTTCGGGCCTATGGGTTGCCAGACGGGATTTTATCTTCTTGTAAGGAACGGAAACAATGACGAAGTTCTTGCCGTGGTAAAGGAAACCTTGCAAAAGGTTATTTCCCACGAGGGCGAGGTTTTTGGTGCATCGCAGATTGAATGCGGAAACTACAAAAATCTTGATATAGCACTTGCAAAAGAGGAATGCAGAAAATATCTTGAAGTATTGGAGAACTACACTCCCGACTTCACATACGAGGTGTAAAAAATGATTGGTATTATCGGTGCAATGGATATTGAAATAGAGCATATCAATGCCGTAATGGAAGAAAAAGAGGAATTTACCGTAAGCGGTGCTTTGTATACAAGGGGCAGGCTTGACGGAAAAGATGTTGTCACGGCGGTATGCGGTATCGGCAAGGTGTTTGCCGCTATGTGTGCACAGACAATGATAGTGAAATTCGGTGCAGACACGGTTATCAACACCGGTGTTGCAGGCGGTCTTACAGATAAGACCGACATTCTCGATACCGTAGTTGCAACGGCTCTTGTTCAGCACGATATGGATACTACATATTTCGGTGACCCCCGTGGGTTAATTTCGGGCATTAATGTAGTGGAATTTCCCTGTGACAAAGCTCTCGCAGAAAAAATCACCGCTAATGTTGAGGGGAATTGTGTACGCGGCATTGTGGCATCAGGCGACTGCTTTGTTGCAGATAACGATAAAAAGAAAGAAATCAGCGAAACATTTAATGCTGTTGCCTGCGAAATGGAGGGTGCGGCAATTGCACAGGTGTGCTATGTGAATAAAATTCCTTTCTGTGTGCTTCGTACCATCTCCGATGGTGCAAACGGCGAAGAGATGAGTTACGAGAAATTCAGAGTAGTAGCAGCAGAAAAAGCGGCAAATATTATTATAAAAACTATAAAAGAAATATAAAGTTGCAAGGAGATAGGAAAAAGCGTTCAGAACGGACAAACTGAGCCAAGCGGAGCTTGGGTTACCCGAAGCTGTATGTGTATACAGCGAGAGGCAAAGTTTGTTCGTAATTCGTTGGCATCAAAACAGAAATCCGTAATACGGATTTCCACCGAAAACAACAGCTTATAGATTCTATGGTTATTTAATACACTATAAATCACCAACGAATGGTCTGGGCGGTTTTAACATCTCCAATGAAAGGGTGAAAATGAAATGAAGAGCATTGTTCTCGCGGCGGGATATGCCACAAGGCTTTATCCTCTTACTGAAAATTTCCCTAAACCTCTTTTGGAGGTTGCAGGAAGAAGTATTTTAGACAGGCTTCTTGACGACATTGACAACATCGACGGAATTGACGAGCATATCATAATCTCCAACCACAAGTATGTGGAGCATTTTGAAAATTGGAAGAAAAACTCAGCTCTCAAAAACCCCGTTACAATTATTGACGACGGTTCAATCTCCAACGAAACAAGGCTTGGTGCGGTTAAGGATATTCAGTTTGCAATTGACACATTAGGTCTTGACGACGACCTTTTGATTGTTGCAGGGGATAATATTCTTGATTTTTCGTTTAAGCCATTTGTAGAGCTTTTTAAGGAGAAAAATTCAGCTGTCGTTATGTGTAGCTACAAGGAGGATGTGAACGCTCTCCGCAGGAGCGGTGTTATGATTCCCGACGCAGATTTTAGGGTAATCTCTATGGAGGAAAAGCCGCAGGATCCCAAGAGCAATTGGTGTGTAGGGCCTTTCTACATATACAAGAGAGAGGAGCTTCCGCTTGTAAAGCAGGGTATCGAGGACGGCTGCGGTACTGATGCACCGGGCAGTTTTATAAGCTATCTGTGCCAGAAAACAGACGTGTACGCTCTTAAAATGCCGGGAATGAGATATGATATAGGAACACTTGAAAGCTATGAGGAAGTAAAGAAAATATTTAGTGAAAAGAACTGAAAAAGAGTGCTTGGTTATATGCCAAGCACTCTTTCTGCGTTTTTATGCTTAATTTTTTCTAAATCATCTTCATCAAGGTCAAGACTTAAAAGATAATCTTGCGCCTGATGGGGACTTTGCCAGGGATTGTCGCTTCCGAATAGGAATTTGTCTGCACCGTGGCGGATTATCATATCCTTGCACTTTTCTTTATCCAGAAATCCGCAGGTCATGGATGTATCCATATAAATATCGGTGCCTATTAAATATTTATCCACATCATCCCACATGGAAAAACTGCCGAAATGTGCCGCAATAATGTTTTTGCAGCCTGTTTTGTCAAGAAGTTTTCTAAGCCTTTCGGGGGTGCAATGAAAAGGCGGTTTATATCCGTAGTCCTCTCCTGCGTGGAAAAGCACCCATAAGCCAAGCTCTTCACATTTTTTTACTATTTTTTCTACAATTGGCTCGTCTATAAAAAACGTCTGAAACTCGGGATGCATTTTAATTCCCTTTAATCCGTCACCGGCAATATACTCCAGAGTTTCCTCCCAATCCTCCTGCCTCGGATGAACGCTGCCAAAAGAAATAATCCGCTTGTTATCGGTTATTTCTTTAGCAAAGCGATTTATGGTTGTATGCTGTGTGGGAGAGGTTGCAATAGGCATAACAATGCTCATATCAACACCGCACTCGTCCATACTTTTTATAAGTCCTGCAAGCGTTCCGTCGGTCTGCGGCTTTAAGAGAAGCCTTCCGTGAGTATTTATAATTCCGTTTTCCAGAGATTCAATTGCGCGTGAGGCAATCTTGTCGGGAAATAAATGTGTGTGAAAATCAATTAACATAATATCAGTCCTTTAATGAAAGAGGTTTAAATAGAGGATGCAGAATTTCCTGCATCCTCTATAATTATTATTAGTTTAATTTGCTTAAAGATTCAAGGACTTTTTCATACATCTCTCTGTACTTAACACCCTTTGCCTTTTCTTCTTCAATCAGCTTTGCAGGAGCTTTTGCTACAAAGCCCTGATTGGAAAGCTTCTTTTCAACTCTGTCAATTTCAGCCTCAAGACGCTCTTTTTCCTTAGTAAGACGTTCCTTTTCCTTTTCCGTGTCAATAAGCTCGTCCATGGGCATAAATATCTTTGCACCCTCAACGATTACGCTTACACTACCTTCAGGAACACCTGCTTCGCTGTCTGTTACCACAACATCCTTAGCACCTGCAAGCTTTTCGTAGAATGCAATACCGCTTTCAAAAAGCTCCTTATTATCAGTTACGATAATCATACTTGCCCTTCTTGACGGGGGAACATTCATTTCTGTTCTCAGGTTACGGACACTCTTGATTGCGTCACAGATAACTGCCATCTTCTTTTCCTCCTCGGGGAAAGAAAGAGAATCTGTGTATAAAGGCCACTGTGATGTCATTATTGTTTCCTCACCGGTGGGAAGTGCACAGAAGATTTCTTCTGTGATGAAAGGCATAAAGGGATGAAGAAGCTTCAGAATTCCGCTTAATACATAGCAGAGAGTTCTCTGTGCATCAAGCTTGCTTTCTGTGTTTTCACCGTAAAGACGGGGCTTTACAAGCTCGATATACCAATCACAGAATTCATCCCAGATAAAGTCGTAGAGGTTGCCGAGTGCCACGCCAAGCTCAAACTTGTCAAGGTTTTCGGTAACTGACTTAACAACGCTGTTATAACGGGAGATAATCCACTTATCCTCAGTCTGGGGTGCTTTTGGAAGGGTACATTCCTCAACCTCAAGATTCATAAGAACGAATCTTGCCGCATTCCAGATTTTGTTAGCAAAGTTTCTGCTTGACTCAACTCTTTCCCAATAGAAACGCATATCGTTACCTGGTGCGTTACCTGTTGCAAGAGTAAAACGAAGTGCATCAGCACCGTATTTATCAATAACCTCAAGTGGGTCAATACCGTTTCCAAGGGATTTACTCATCTTTCTTCCCTGGCTGTCACGAACAATACCGTGAATGAATACGTGACGGAACGGGGGCTTTTTCATATCCTCGCATCCGCTGAAAATCATTCTTGCAACCCAGAAGAAGATAATGTCATATCCTGTAACAAGCGTGCTTGTGGGATAGTAATACTTAAGCTCAGGAGTTTCATCAGGCCAACCAAGTGTTGAGAAAGGCCAGAGAGCAGAGGAGAACCATGTGTCGAGAACGTCCTCTTCCTGACGCATAGCTGCGCCACACTTGGGACAGGTATCAAGGTCTGTTTTGCTTACAACCATTTCACCGCATTTGTCGCAGTAGAATGCAGGGATTCTGTGTCCCCACCAGAGCTGACGGGAAATACACCAGTCGTGTACATTTTCCATCCAGTTTGTATATGTTTTGGTGAAACGCTCGGGAACAAACTCAACCTCACCGTCGCGTACAACGCGGAGAGCTTCTTCAGCAAGGGGCTTCATCTTAACAAACCACTGGTCACTTGTGAGAGGCTCAACAGTAGTGCTGCAGCGGTAACAAGTACCAACATTGTGAGTATAGTCCTCAATCTTTATAAGAGCACCGCACTCTTCAAGGTCCTTAACAATCTGCTTACGTGCCTCGTAACGGTCCATACCCTCGTACTTACCGCCCTGTGCGTTGATGGAAGCATCGTCATTCATTACGTTGATGATGGGAAGATTGTGACGAAGACCAACCTCAAAGTCGTTGGGGTCGTGGGCAGGTGTAATCTTAACCGCACCTGTTCCGAAATCCTTTTCAACATATTCGTCGGCAACAATGGGGATTTCTCTTCCAACGAGGGGAAGAATACAGGTCTTTCCTACGAGGTCCTGGTATCTCTCATCCTCAGGATGAACTGCAATGGCTGTATCGCCAAGGAGTGTCTCGGGACGTGTTGTAGCAATTTCAATATAGCGGTCGGAATCACTCATCTTATAACGGATATGCCAGAAATGTCCGGGCTGTTCTGTATACTCAACCTCCGCATCGGAAAGTGCAGTTGCACAGCTGGGACACCAGTTGATGATTTTGTTACCCTTGTAAATAAGTCCTTTTTCGTAAAGGTTTACGAAAACTTCACGAACTGCCTTGGAGCAACCCTCATCCATTGTGAAACGCTCTCTCTCCCAGTCGCAGGAGCAACCGAGCTTCTTAAGCTGATTGATGATACGGTCACCAAATTTGTTTTTCCAGTCCCATACTCTTTCAAGGAATTTCTCGCGTCCAAGGTCATAGCGGGTAAGACCCTCGTTTACACGGAGAGCTTCCTCAACCTTAATCTGTGTTGCGATACCTGCATGGTCTGTTCCGGGGACCCAGAGAGCAGAGTAGCCCTGCATTCTCTTGTAACGGATTAAAACGTCCTGCAAGGTTTCGTCAAGAGCATGTCCCATATGGAGCTGACCTGTTACATTGGGAGGGGGAATTACAATTGTGTAAGGCTCCTTCTTGCTGTCGGGTTCAGCATGGAAATATCCGCCGTCAATCCATTTTTTATAAAGCTTGTCCTCGATTTCTGACGGATTATAGGTTTTTTCTAAGTTCTTCAATATATATCCATCCTTTCATTATTTTCCAAATATAAATAAAAGCGAAATTGATACAACTACAATAACAAGTGCAATGACCTTTAATCTGAGCTCGGGAATATTAAGCTTATTCCCGACAGGGCGTGCCGTGTAATTAAGTATTGCACCTAAAACCGCAAAGACTAAAAATATGATTCCCTTAATACTCATAAAATCACCCACTTTACGCATTATATCATTATATAATAATATCACACAACCTAAAAGTTGTCCACCATTTTTTGATTTTAATGGATAAAATGTATAGAATTTTCCTTTTATGTAAAAAATATAAACACAAAAGGAGGTTCAATATGCTGAAAAAACGAACTTTTACAGTTGTTGCGACGTTTCTTCTTCTGTTAACTGTGTGCGTAAATACTTTTGCAGTATCAAAGCCCGGCTCCAGAGGAGAAGAGGTCAAAAAAATCCAGACAAAGCTTAAAAACTGGGGCTATTACTCGGGAAGTGTAGATGGTGTTTACGGATGGCAGACGGAGAGTGCAGTCCGCAGTTTTCAGAAAAAGAACGGACTTACCGTTGACGGTATTGCAGGGACAAAAACCCTTAACGCAATGGGGATTTCATCATCTTCATCATCAGGACAGACTGCCTCCCCAAACGAGGCAAATATTGAGCTTCTTGCAAGGGTAATAAACGGTGAGGCAAGGGGTGAGCCTTACGAGGGACAGGTTGCGGTAGGGGCTGTTGTTCTTAACCGTGTAGACCACCCTTCTTTCCCAAACAGTATTTCAGGAGTAGTCTATCAGAAAGGTGCATTTACCGCAGTTGACGACGGACAGATAAATGCTGCTATGTATGCAAGCAGCCGCCGTGCCGCCCGTGATGCACTTAACGGATGGGACCCGACGGGCGGGGCAATTTATTATTATAATCCGAGAACTGCCACAAATCAGTGGATTCGTACAAGAGAAGTAATATGTACCATAGGTGAACACGTTTTCTGTAATTGACAAAAAATTATTGGTTGTGATAAAATAACTGCGGTGAATGAAAATGTATTATGTTTATTTAATGCGGTGCAGTGATAATTCCCTCTATTGCGGAATCACAACCGATTTATACCGTAGGTTTCGGGAACACACAAATAAAGAAAACCCAAAAGGTGCAAAATATACCCACGCGAAAGAGGTTATCTCCATTGCCGCCGCGTGGCAGACAGAAGCAGGGAGAAGTGAGGCTTCAAAGCTTGAAGCAAGGCTTAAGAAACTCACCAAAGAAAAAAAGGAAATCCTCTGTGAATTTCCTGAAAGACTATATGAGTTTTATAGTGGTGAACAAGTTTTTATAAGCATACAAATACAACCGATGTGAATTTGTCACATCGGTTGTATTGTTATTTGCATTTTTCTATAATATTCTTGTATCCGCCGTCACCGTAGTTAAGACAGCGGTTAACTCTCGAAATGGTGGTTGTGGAAGCACCTGTTGCCTGAACAATTTCGTTAAAGGTTTTTCCGCCTAAAAGCATTTTAGCAACCTGAAGGCGTTGCGTCATTGTTTCAAGCTCCTTCATTGTGCAGATGTCCTCAAAAAACAGTCTGCACTCCTCCTCATTTTCAAGAGAGAGTATGGCGTTATATAATTCTTTGAAATCGTTGGATTTAGTCATATTCATCAATCCCTTTTAATTTTCGCTGAGTTTACTGAGGAAGTGCTTTGTTTTGTCATTCTTCGGATTGTCAAGCACCTCTTCGGGAGTGCCGTCTTCAAGCACAACACCGTCTGCCATAAATATAATTCTGTCTGCAACATTGCGTGCAAACTCTATTTCGTGTGTTACAATTACCATAGTTGTCTGCTTCTTTACCAAGTCACGGATTACATGGAGAATTTCGCCCGTAAGCTCGGGGTCAAGGGCACTTGTAGGCTCGTCAAAGAAAAGTACCTTGGGGTTAAGTGCCAATGCACGTGCAATGGACACTCTCTGCTGCTGACCGCCCGATAGCTGACAGGGGTAGTTATTCATTCTGTCAGAAAGTCCCACACGCTCCAAAAGTGCCTTTGCATTGGAATCAATTTCTTCTAAAATCTGCTTTTTGTTCTGCTTGTAATCGGGGCGTTCCTTTGCAAGAAGCTTGGGAGCAAGGGTGACATTTTCAAAAGCCGTATACTGTGGAAACAGGTTAAACGACTGGAAAACCAAGCCGAAATTAAGCTGATTTTTGCGTATTTCCGCTGGGGTGAGTTTTTTTGCATTTTCACCCTCATAAATGCAGTTGCCCTCAACTAAAATCTGTCCCTTGTCTGCATCTTCAAGGAAATTTATACAGCGAAGAAGCGTTGTCTTACCGCTTCCCGAGGAACCGATAATAGCCACTACCTCTCCCTTTTCCATTGAGAAATCTATTCCCTTAAGAACTTGTATTTTACCGAAATTTTTTGCTAAATTCTTTACTTCGAGAATCTTCATACCAATCATCCTTTATAATAGTCCAGTTTTCTTTCTATGTATCCGAAAATAATTGTCAGTATTCCGCAGAACGCAAGATAGAAAACTCCGGAATAGAACAAGGGCCAGAGGATATGCTCACTGTTCATAAAACGCTTTGCATTCCATGTGATTTCATATATCATAATGGAATTGGCAAGAGATGTATCCTTTACAAGAGTAAGAAATTCGTTACTCATAGGAGGAACAATTCTCTTTACAACCTGAAGCAAAACAATCTTGAAGAAAACCTGTGTTTTTGTAAGACCGAGAACCTGCCCTGCTTCATACTGTCCCTTGGGAATGCTTTCGATTCCTCCGCGGAAAATTTCAGAAAAATAGCAGGCATAGTTAATCACAAAGGCAATCATTACCGCTACAAAGGTATCCATTCCGTAAAGTCCCAAAAGCCCCGGTCCAAAACCGAAAATAATAAGCTGAAGCATCAGCGGTGTACCGCGGATAATCCATATAAGAAGCTTTATGGGCCACTTAATGACTTTGATTTTGCTCATAGAACCAAAGGATATAATAAGTCCCAGAGGAAGTGCCATCAGTAGGGTGAGAGCAAATATTTTAAATGTGGTTAAAAGTCCTTCGAGCAGACTAAGGGTAACTGTAATAAACATAAATATATTCCTATCCAAAAGTGAATTATCCGTATCAAACGCCTGAAATTCCTCGGAACCTCAGGCGTTGTACTGGTTTTTCGATTTGTTAAGTTAAATCAAATCAGAATGCAAGGTTAAGAGAGTACTTTTCAGCAAGTGCGGGAAGAGTACCGTCTGCAACAAGCTCTTCAATAGCCTTGTTTACATCAGCTGTAAGAGCAGAACCCTTTCTGAAACCGATACCGTATTCTTCGCTTGTAAGCTCAAGAGAGTATGTAAGAGAATCGTAATCTGTACCCTCAGCTGTCATAGCCTTTGCCATTGTGATGTCGATAACACATGCGTCTGCCTGACCGCCCATTACTGCAAGAACTGCATCTGTCTGTGCCGCAACAGGAGAGTAGTTTCCGTCAAGGCCGTTTTCCTGAATAGCCTGCTCACCTGCGCTGCCTGCTTCTGCTGCAAACTTAAGACCCTTGAGGCTTTCAACATCCTTATAGTTGTCGATAACGTCTTTCTTCATAACAACAACCTGTGCGTTCTTTACATAGGCAGCAGAAACGTCACAGTTCTTCTTAACTTCGTCGGAAATTGTCATACCGTTCCAGATACAGTCAATCTTCTTGGAATCAAGAGTAACGAACTTTGTATCCCAGTTGATTTCAACAAATTCGGGTTCATAGCCGAGCTTTTCGCAAACTGCTTCTGCAAATTCTGTGTCGAAGCCTGTAAGCTTGTCACCCTCAAGGTAGTTCATAGGCTCATAAATTGTGTAGCCGATAACCATAACACCGTCTTTAGCAACGGTATCTGCTGCAGTTTCGCCTGCGTTTTCAACCTTTTCACCGCAAGCAGCAAACATTGTTACTGCAAGCATAAGTGTAAGTACGAGTGCAAGTATTTTTTTCATAATAAAAATCTCCTTTTATGTAGTGTGTTAATATATTACCACTTTACCGCAGTAAAGTCAAGAGGAATTTTTACATTTTTCCTCTTTTATATAAACCGTTGAGATTTCTGTAAAATTCCTTATCTATGGAAGAAAGAGCATCTTCCGTAATTCTGAAGCACCAGTTGCCCTCTGCAACACCGGGGTGATTCATACAGGTATCACCGCCGAAACCGCACAAATCCTGAATGGGAACAATGGCAAGTAGTGCCCCCGACTGCCATAAAGTACGGATTACACTGCGGATGGATTCGCTGTGAGGACCTCCCTGCCCCCAATCACCTTGGAAGTTGCAGTATTGGAGGGCATATCTGCGACTGTCCTCACCCGACTCCCACAGCCAGCCGAGAAGAGTGTTGTTGTCGTGTGTTCCCGTATAGCCTACTGTTTTTTCGGAGTAATTATGGGGTAGATGAGGGGTGTTATCACCAGTTATAAATGCAAACTGCATTACGCCCATCCCGGGGAAGCCTGTTTCTTTCAGAAGCTTTCTTACATCATCATCAATATCCCCCAAATCCTCCGCAATAATATTTGCATCGGGATAAATTTCCTTGAGGGTGTTGAAAAATTCAATGCCGGCACCTTTTTCCCATTTGCCCTCCGTTGCTTTTTCCTCGGCAGGGATTGACCAGTATGCCGAAAATGCACGGAAATGGTCAATTCGCACCGCGTCATACATTTTCAATGAATAACCGAGTCTGTCTATCCACAGAGAATAGTTTTCTTTTTTAAGATTATCCCAGTTGTAGAGGGGGTTTCCCCACTTTTGACCGTCCTCACAAAAATAATCGGGAGGGACACCTGCACATCTTTCAATATGCATATCCTTATCAAGTGAGAAAAGGTGAGGATTTGCCCACACATCTGCACTGTCGTGGGAAAGGTAGATGGGCATATCACCTATAATGCTGATTCCCTTGGAATTGGCATATTTTTTCATTTCTTCCCACTCTGCGAAAAATTCATATTGAAGAAATTCGTAGAAAAGAATATCTTCCTTTAATTCTTCGGAGATTTTGGATAGAGCATTTTTATCACGGAATTTTAGCCCGTCTGCCCAATCGTACCAAGGGAAATTATTTCCTTTTTTTATGGCACAGAAAAGTGCATAATCCTCTACCCACGGGTTTTCTTTCACAAAATCAAGAATTTTTTCAGTGTCCTTAAACCTTTCAAATGCCTTTCTGAAAATATCCTCACGTGTTTTGTAAAGAAAGTCGTAATCGGTTACATAAATATTTTCACATTCACATTCCTTTAAATCTTCTTTTGTAAGAAGATTTTTTTTGTAAAGAGTTTCGGGGTCTATAAAATAGATGTTTCCTGCAAATGCACTTTTTCCTGAATAGGGGGAATTGTACTCATCACAAGGACCGCAGGGAAGCACCTGCCATACCCCGAAACTACATTCCGAAAGGAAATCTATAAACTTTTTTGCATTCTCACCCAGTGTACCTATTGCGTACTTTCCGGGCAATGATGAAATGTGCATCAGCACACCGCCGGACCTTTTCATATCAGAATAAACCTCCTGCCAGAAATTGTGTGATGTTACTTTTTAAAAAGATACTCTAATTTTATCAAAAGAAACAAAAATATACAAGGGATAAATATTATTTGATGTACTTTTTTATATGCAAGTCCCATATATTGAAACAGAAGGGATGAAGAAAATGAACATAAATGCATTCACACAGCATTTTCCTCCGCGTCTTACAGAAGCACTTTTCATAATGGGAACAAAGGATATGGAGGAAATCAGGATAAACGCGGAAAGAAACGCCGCAACGGTAAAGGGCAGTATTCTTATGGATACGGGCGTATATATAAAAAAAGAGGAGCTTTCCCAGATTGTAAATTCTATGTGCCGCGGGTCTTTGTATGCAATGCAGCAAAATCTCTCAATGGGGTTTATTTCTCTCCAAGGCGGACATCGGGTAGGAGTTTGCGGCAGATGTGTCACGGAAAACGGAGAGGTTACGCATATGACGGACATTTCTGCCGTATGTATCCGTGTGGCAAGAGAGGTTTTCGGGGCGGCGGACAGTATTATGGAATTTCTTGAATTTCACGGAAAGCTATACAACACCCTTATCATATCCCCTCCCGGGTGCGGGAAAACCACGGTTTTAAGGGACGCAATACGTCAGCTTGGGAACCGTTACAGAGTATGTGTGGCGGATGAACGGAGTGAAATTGCCGCCTGCAAAGGCGGTATTCCCACCCTTGATGTGGGAAAATTCACCTCTGTTATGGACGGTGTACCCAAGGCAAAGGGGATAAATATGCTTCTTCGGAGTATGTCCCCCCAGCTTATTGCAACTGACGAAACGGGAACACGTGAGGAGGAAGAGGCAATCTGCCGTCTTATAAATGCAGGGGCAAAAATTATAACCACGGCACACGGGTACAGCGAAAAGGATATTTTAAACAGAAAGTATCTGGGAAGCCTTGTGGAAAAAGGTGTATTTGAAAGAATTATTGTATTAAGCAATAGAAAAGGTGTTGCAACTGTGGAAAAAATCATAACTGATGGGAAGGTGATTCGTCATTATTAAGCTTATAGGTTCGGCTATTATTATATTGAGTGCAGTTTTATTCGGGATGAAAAGATATAACGGTTTTTTTGAAAGGAAAAGGCTACTTGAAAACATACTTGACGGAAGCGAAAAAATCAGGGAAACCATACGGTGTACCTGTTCCCCCCTGCACGAAAGCTTTATGTGGGGAGGGGAATTTTTCTCCCTTGCCTCCGAAAAGATTAAAAACGGCAGATTGCCCGAATGTGCAGTAAATGAAACGGCAGACGGCTTTGGCTTTTTTACCAATGAGGACAGAAGAATTATCGGACGTTTTGCAAAGGGGCTCAATGCAGAGGATTGCAAGGGTCAGCTTTCGAATCTGGATATTTTTATAAAGGATATAAAGGAGTCTGTATCCAATGCCTCAAAGGAGCTTGACACAAAGGGCAGGCTATATGTGAAAGGAAGCATTCTTACTGCAGCGGCAGTAGTGCTCTTGCTTGTGTAGGTGTGATATATGGAAGTAGATTTAATTTTTCAGATAGCAGGAATAGGCATAATTGTTTCTGTTATGAATGTGTTGCTCACAAGAAGCGGACGTGATGAACAGGCACTTATGATTACCATTGCAGGGCTTGTAATTGTGCTGATGATGGTCGTAAAGGAAATCGCAGAGCTTTTCAGCACGGTAAAGACGGTGTTCGGGTTATGAATGTAGCAGGATTAACGGCAGCAGGAGTGTGTATATGTGTGCTGATACTTGCCGTTAAAAGCACAAGAAGTGACATAGGGCTTACGGTGTCGGTTGCGGCAACGGTTTTTTTGTCTGCGGCAGTAATTCCCTATGTAATAGAGGTGGTTTCGGCGGTAAAGGATTTTGCAACGCTAAGCAGTGCAGGGAAAAACTTCATTGTCCCGATACTTAAAATTACAGGCATTGCCTACATAAGCCAGATTGGGACAGACCTGTGCCGTGATGCAGGTGAAACTGCCCTTGCTTCAAGAATAGAAACGGCAGGAAAGCTTGGAATTACCGTGATTATGATTCCTCTTGCAAAGGATGCCTTTTCTAAAATTATGGAGATTCTTTTATGACGGCAGAAAATATAAACCCCATCATATCCCAAAGTTCTGCCCAGAACATTGAAAAGGTGCTGGGAGATTTTAATTTTAACAGCATTGTTGACGATATTGTAGGCGGAAAATTCTCTCCCGATTCGCAGAATATAATAACAAGGCTTATTTCCCTTTTTCTGGGCGAGCTTAAAACTGCATTTGCCCTTATCGGAAGTATTGCGGTAATTATAATTGTAAGTGCGTTTATCAGCAACATAAATAAGTCATTCAGCAAAAACACGGTCAGTGAAGCTACGGGTATGGCAATATTTATATACATATCGGCAATTGCGGCAGCGGCATTCAGTTCTGCATCAGGATATGTGCTTCAGACCTTAAGTGATATTATCCTTTTTGTTCACAGTATCATTCCTGCCACAGCAACACTCTGTATGTCGGGGGGAGAATATGTCACCGCAACAATGGCACATCCAGTTATATTTTTCATATGCAGTTGTGCGGGAACGCTGATAAGAAATTTCATTACGCCCCTTGTCCTTTTAAGGGCAGTGTGCATACTTTTGTGTGCCGTTACGGGAAATGATTCACTTAACGAGTTTTCCGAGCTTTTTGCAAAGCTCCACAAGACCGTGCTTGCCTTTGCAATGTCAATTTTTGCAGGGATTTTGGGGATAAGCTCCTTTGCGGCGGCAAGCTTTGACTCCCTTGCGGCACGCGGTGTGAAATTTGCAATCAGTTCCTCTGTCCCTGTTGTCGGTGGCTCTCTTGCGGAAGCTATGAGTTCTGTGGCAGGAAGTGCAATGCTCCTTAAAAATGCAGTAGGACTGGGGGGAGTGATTGTGCTTTTTGCAATGTTTGCCCTTCCGTTATTGAAAATATGGGCACTCTCCCTTGCATTTCGCCTGACAGGGGCATTTACCGCACCTGTCAGCGAGAAAAGGGTGACGGAAATCCTCAGAAAACTAGGAGACTGTATAGATATGCTGTTTTCTTCTATTGCATCAATGGGAACAATTATGATAATAGGAATTGCCGCAATATTGTAGGAGATGATATTATGCGTGAATATATGACCGCACTCGGGAGTGTGCTTATAATCACGGCATTTGCAAAAATGCTTGTGCCGGAGGGGAGTATTAAAAAATACGTTTCACTTGCAACGGGATTTATGATTATAAGCACCGCACTTTCCATTTTGCCGGGGAAATTAGGGGATATATCTTTTTCGGAGGATTCATTCGGATTTAATGATGATGAAATAACGAAAATAGAGGCCGAGTACAAGGCAGAGGTTATAAAAGAACACAGAAAAAACCTGAGTGAAAAAATTGAGGCACAGATGAAGCACGGCTCCAAGGCATTTGCGGAGGTTTCCCCCGACGGACAGATTTTAAGCGTTACCCTTGTTTTAAAAGGTGACGAAAGCAAGGCATTGCAGTATGTTTTGGAGGAGCTTGGGGTAGAAAGAGAAAGGATTAAAATAAAATATGATAAAGATTGACAAACTTTTCAGGGATAAAAATACAAGCACCATAATATATATATTAGTAGCCGTGGGAATACTGCTTATGACTTTCGGTACGGCAGGGAAAAATTCTGTGCCGAAAAACGTCGAACCGGTAACAGAATTGTCGCGTGCGAGGGAAGCGGAGCTTATTTTGTCGGAAATCAAGGGTGTCGGCAAGGTAAGGGTTATGATTTCGGAGGAACAAAAATCAGACGACTCTCTGTTTTCTGATAAAGAAACGGACGGCAAGGGGTCAAAAGCCTCGGTTTTAATTGTTGCCGACGGCGGGGCAGACGGGCGTATCCGTGAAAAAATCATCAGGGCGGCATCCGTCGCTTTGGGTGTTGATTCCCATAAAATACAGGTGTTTGAAAGGAAGGAATAATATGATGATGGTTGTAAAGAAAAAACAGCTTGTAGTTGCCGCACTTGCTGTAATAATAGGAACAGCGGGGTATCTTAATGCAGGGAAGAATGAGGATACTCCCACCGATACAAAATATATGGGAGAGGCACAGCTTGTAAATTCAACTGAAACAACGGAGGTTGACGGAAGCGACTTCTTTTCGCAGGCAAGAATAGACCGTGAGGCAGGAAGAAGCCGCAGTATAGAAACCTTTAACGCTGTGCTTCAGAATGAAAATGCAGGCACAGAGGCAAAAGCAAGTGCAGAACAAGGGGTTCTCGAGCTGGCACAGAATACGGAAACGGAAACGGCAATTGAAAATCTTCTCCGTGCAAAGGGCTTTGAGGATGCCGTTTGTTACATAAATAACGGTATGGCAAACGTGGTTGTAAAAACAGATATGCTTGATAGCACCGGTGCAGCACAAATTTCGGAAATTGTGACCCAGCAAAGCGGTATTGCACAGGAAAAAATAAAGATAATGGAAATGAACTGATAAAATATCTTGATTATTTTTCACTTTGGTGATAAAATATCTATATAAACGCACGAAAGGAAGTGTTTAGTGTGGCTGAGAATTTCATCGCTACAGAAAACGGTAATATAAAAATTTCTCCCGAAGTTATAATTCGTATCAGCGCTATATCTGCCCGCGAGGTAGAGGGTGTAGCAGGCTTGGGTACATCGGGCGGTTTTGCAGAGTTCCTTGGAAAGGTTAATCAGGAAAAGGGTATCAAGGTTGAGCTTATGGAGGATTCAGCAACAATCGACGTGCATGTAAGTGTTGAGTTCGGTGTAAAAATCAACGAGGTTGCATATAATCTGCAGAAAGCGGTAAAGAATGCCGTTGAAGCATATGCAGGTATTGATAATGTGACAGTTAATGTTTTTGTTGACGGAATTGAGCCGGATAAAACTGCAGAGAAAAAGGCAGAAAAATAAAGAGGTAACAGTATGATAACAGAATATACAAACCGTGGTGTGTGTTCACGTAAGACGGTTATTGACCTTGCCCCTGACGGAACTATCAATGATATTTCCATTGTAGGCGGTTGTAACGGAAACACAAACGGTCTGGCAAAGCTTCTTAAAGGGATGAATGCCCGTGATGCAATCCTTAGATTAAAGGGGATTGATTGCAACGGAAGAGGCACAAGCTGTCCCGATCAGGTTGCAAAGGCACTGACAGAAGCTCTTGAAAAGATATAAAAAAATTCCTCAAAGGATTTCCTTTGAGGAATTTTTTATATTACAAGAACATCATCCATTTTTACATCAAATTTTCCGTGAGGGAGTTCTTCAAGGAAAAATTCTCTTTGGCAAACACCCAGCTTGAAAGGGGTAATTCCCTCTAAAAATCTGTCGTAATAGCCTTTCCCGTAGCCAAGACGGTACCCGTTTTTGTCAAAGGCTACCCCAGGAACTATTACAAAGTCAATTTTTTCCTTAGGAAATTCTTCAGGGGATTTTGGTTCGGGAATTTTAAACTTGCCCTCTTTTAAATCCTCCAAAGAATTTATGGGGCAGGCAATCATATCCCCATCTTCGTTGATACAATAGGGAGCTAAAACTTTTTTATCCTTTAAAAGCTCCTGTATTAGCCCATACGTATCAACTTCACCGTGGGCGGAAACATAGCAGAAAACTGTCTTTGCCGTTACAAATTCAGGGTATTTTTCAAGCATTTTTATGCTTAATGCTTGGGGAATAATGCTTTTCCGCAGGGAAAGAAGCTCTTTACGGAGAGCCTTCTTTTGGTTATCCATTATAGTTTTCCTCTGCATTTTTGCGGATTTGGGCAATTGTTTCAACATAGGGAGGCTTTGCAAATACGGCACTTCCTGCAACGAAAACATTTACGCCTGCCTTTGCCGCAAGTCCGGCAGTTTCAGCATTTATGCCTCCGTCCATCTGAATGTCTATATTTTTTCCGTCCTTGTGAGCACGGATATTTTTTACCTTATCAAGTACCTCGGGCATAAACTTCTGTCCGCCGAAGCCGGGAACAACGCTCATTACAAGCACCATATCAAGCTTGTGAAGTACGGGGAAAATAGTTTCCTCACTTGTAGCAGGCTTAATTGCTACTGCTGCTTTCACACCGAAGGAATGTATGTAATCAATAAGCTCGTCCATATCCTCTACACATTCCTGATGGAAGGTGATAAGCTCTGCCCCTGCCTTTACAAAAGGCTCTACAAACATACGGGGATTTTCCACCATCAGATGGCAGTCAAAGAAAAGCCCCGAAGCTTCTCTGATGGATTTTACAATATCGGGACCCATAGAGAGGTTGGGTACAAAATGTCCGTCCATAATGTCGATATGCGCCCACTCGGCACCTGCCTTTTCTATTGCGAGAACATCTTCCCTGAGTGCACCGAAATCCGATGCAAGTATTGAAGGTGCTATTTTAATCATAATTTTCAATCCTTTCTTTCCCAATCCTTTCTTTCCCAATCCTTGATTTCCTTTAATTTGTTATATAGTGAAATATAATTTTCATAACGGCTTTTTGCAATAATGCCTTCATCCACGGCATCTTTTACACAGCAACCCTTTTCACCGATATGGTTGCAGGTGCGGAATTTACACATCCCTTGCCTTTCTGCAATTTCGGGGAAATACTGCCACAAATCACCTGCGCGGATTTCGTCCGCCTCCAGCCTTGAAAATCCTGGTGTGTCAAAGACAAAACCACCCTCTGTTTCCATAAGCTCTACGTGACGGGTTGTGTGCTTCCCTCGTTGAATCTTACTTACATCCCCCGTTTTTAAGGAAACGCCGGTAATTCTTTTAAGAAGACTGGATTTTCCAACCCCCGAAAGGCCTGCAAAAGCAACGGTCTTTCCCTTAATTGCTTCACGGATTATGTCTGTACCCTCTCCCGTTTTTGCACTTGCCGAAATGCAGGGGTAGGATGCCTTTTCGTAGACTGATATAAAGTCCTTTATATCGTCATTTTCTGCCAAATCGGTCTTATTAAGGCATATTATAGCCTCAATTCCCTTGCTTTGGGCAATGACAAGAAGCTTATCTATAAGCATAAAATCGGGAAGCGGAGATTTAGCCGCAGAAACAAGGACTAACACATCCACATTGCTGACACCGGGGCGAATGAGAAAATTTTTTCTGGGATGAATTTTCACAATATGCCCCGTACCGTCGTTATTAAACTCAATTGTAACTTTGTCACCTACAATGGGGGAAAGCTCATTTTTGCGGAATTTTCCGCGGGCGTGACATTCTACCGTGTCTTTTTCTGTTCTGACATAGTAAAATCCCCCGATTCCCTTTACGATTGTGCCGTCGGCACAGCTTTTATTTTTTATCACTATTTTACCTCTTTCGTGGCTATATAGGTATCGTTATAATAAATGTCTGCACCGTGGGAAATATCAACGCCTGCCGTAACATCAAAGGTTACGGTTGCATTTCCCGAGGTTGTGGTAACGTCTGCCTCATACACCTTTTTTCCGTCAAGCATAATTTTCACCTTGGTAGGTGCTGTTTTGCTGAGAGCTGTGAGAGAAACGCTGGCCTTTTTAGGCTTTTGGGGTGTAGAAGAGGTTGTCTTATCCGAATTTTGACTCTCATCCGCCTTGGGCTTACCGGTAGACACGTATATCTCAATAACGGTGCCTGTGGGAACTACGGAATTGGCCTTTTTGCCCTGACGGATAACCTCCCCTTTAATAACGGTGGAGCTGTCCTCTTCAACAACCTTTACCTCTAAATTGTTCCTTTCGATTTCAACTATTGCCTCCTGCTGAGTGGAGCCTACCACGTCTGGAACATAGGTGTTTTCAGCACCCTTTGATACAAAAAGGGTTATCTCGTCACCCTCACCCATCTGTGTGTCCTTGGAGGGAAGATGCTTGATTATTTTGCCCTCTTCATAGGTGTTGCTGTCCTCCTGTTCTATAACAACGGAAAGACCTTTTTCCTCAAGCATTTTCTGAATTTCGGCACAATCCTTGCCTGTATAATCGGCAAGCTTTATGAGTACGGGCCCACGGCTTACCGTAAGCTTGATTTCTCTTTTGGTCTTTATTTTGAAGCCACCGTCGGGATTCTGGTCTATGATTTTGCCTTTTTCTTCGTCGGAGAAAACTTCTTCTGCAATTGAAACGGTAAAGGTCACATCCTTATTGGAATTTCTTTCTGCTTCAATTGCGGCTTCTTCAAAGGTCATTCCCGTAAAATCGGGAATGGCATATTCTTTTCCTGTTTCACCGAAAAAGACGTATATTACAAGAATTATTGAAAGTATAAACACTGAAAAAAGTGATATTGCCGCAATGAGAAGATTTTTGTGAGTATTCTTTTTCTTATTCCGTGCATTGCGATGGTTTCTGCCAGCATTACGGGGCATTTTCTTTTCAGTGTGTGCAGTAGCTTCTCCATCATAGGCATTAAGGGAGGAAACACTTACCGACGGGTCCTGATAAACCGTTACAAGGTCCTCAAGAATTTCCGTTGCAGAAGCGTAACGAAGCCTCTGCTCCTTACACATTGCACGCATAATAATAGCTTCAATTCCCGGAGTAATGTCGGGATTTACTTCGCAGGGGCGTGTGGGCTCATCGTGAATATGCTGCATTACAACAGAGATGCTTTCTTCTGCATCAAAGGGAAGCTTTCCTGTAAAAAGCTCATACATCACAACACCGAAGGAATAAATGTCACTTCTGTGGTCCGTATATCCGCCCCTCGCCTGCTCGGGAGAGAGGTAGTGGGCACTTCCCACCGCATACTGTCCTGAATTGACGGTTGTTGTGTTATTTGCCGCCCTTGCAATACCGAAATCGGCAACCTTAATTTTTCCGCTGTCTGTAAGAACAATATTCTGGGGCTTAATATCCCTGTGTACCACGTGCTTTGAATGGGCGTGCTCAAGAGCACGGCAAATCTGCATGGCAAAGTTCATTGCCTCACGTCTGGGAAGAAGCCCGCCCTTGGACTTTATGTAGTTTTTGAGAGTTACACCCTCCAAAAGCTCCATAACAATATAATGAAGACCGTCCTCTTCACCTACGACGAGAGAGAGTATCTTGCCTCGCGCGGTATGTATATGGACATAGGAGATCTACCCTTTCCACACGTATACGACGTCG
>JAFTUL010000014.1 GCA_017466275.1 Clostridia bacterium
CCTTTATTTTTCCTTGAAGGTTTACTTTCTTAACTTCCGCCTGAAGAATATTTGCACTAAACCGCTCTGCTCCTTGCCGCATTTTTGCTCCTAATTCAAACCCGTCCACACCTTCAGGGAAGCCGGGGTAATTATCTATTTGGGCGGTTTGTATCATCTGTCCTCCTGCTGAAAATTTTTCAATTACAAGTGTATCAAAGCCTGCTCTTGTCGTATAAATTGCTGCTGTATATCCAGCCGGACCTCCGCCGATTACAATTACATCATATATTTTTTCCACTGTATATTCTCCCACTTTATGTTTATAGTTTACGTATATTATTTCTTGTCTTGTAAGCTTATATACTAAAAGCAAGTGTTTCTCAAATCTTCAATTTTTTGAACATTAACGGACAAAGTCCTACCATTATAAACAGAAGTATAAAATACCGCAGTGCACCGAGCACCAAACCAAGGCGGACAATATCCGTGGCAAAAAGTGTTTTGAGTCCTGCCTTCAAAATCAACGCAATTATTATACCCAATACAACTCTTATTACTTTCTTGAATATCGGGATATTATAGTTAAGAGGGGCATACCTTTCCTCAAAATTTATTCCGACACAAGTTCCTGCCATCATTCCGTACACCTTAAAAAAGTCAGCATAAAGGAGATTTGGGGAAATCACAAACCATATTATAAACGGGGTAAAAATTGCCAAAGCCCACAGATACAGTTTATTTTTATCCTCTGTTTTTTCGTATATCACATTTCCAACCGTGGCAAATAACACACCGAGAAGCGCACCTGCGATAACATCCATTGGGTAATGTGCACCTAAAAACATTCTTGAAAAAGCTACCAAAATGATAAGTACAACCGTCACTATCCATACTGAAAGCTTCTTTATCTTTAGTGCAATAAGTGTACTCCAGGTTGCAAAATTCTGTGTGTGTCCGCTGGGAAACGAATACCCCGTTGCAGTATACTCTCTTACGCAGGAAACTTTTCCGTCAGCAAAGGGACGTGGCATTTTCACAAAATTCTTTATAATTCCGTTTACGCTCAGAGAAAATGCGGTGACAAAAAACAGTTTTTGTGCAATACGCTTATCAACGGCAAACCACAGTGTAACTACGGCAAAAATCATCAGCGTTTCTTCCGCAAGCATTGTGATACATTCAAAAAGGCGGATAAGAAAGTCTGTTCGCAGACCCTCGAGCAATCTGAGAAATTCTATCTGATAATCTATCATAATATCACCCTAACAAAACATCGCTTACAAGCATTATGCAAAAGCCGATAAGGAGAGCATATGTCGCCCACCTCTGCTGCCCGTGAGCGTGGGTTTCGGGAATCATTTCATCGCTTATTACATAAAGCATCGTGCCTCCTGCAAAAGCAAGTGCAAAAGGCAGTATCAAGGCAGATACACTTACTGCAAAATAGCCGATAAATGTTCCTATAACCTCGACAAGTCCTGTCAGCATTGCGATTACAAAGGTTCTCTTGGGCGAAACACCTGCCGCAAGCATAGGTGCAATTATAACCATACCCTCGGGAATATTCTGAAGAGCAATACCGCCTGCAATGAGGAATGCCTGAGAGGTATTCCCCGAGCCAAAGCCAACACCTGCCGCAATACCCTCCGGCAGATTATGTATTGCAATGGCGGTAACAAAAAGAAGCACCTTGGAAAGCTTGGTATTATTATGCTCCTCGAGGTCCTGACCTGCCATTTTATGAAGGTGAGGTACGAGCTTATCAATAAGATTAAGGCAGATTGCCCCTGTGAATATACCTGCAACGGTTGTCAGAAGCCCGAATTTTCCACCGTATTCCAGAGAGGGCATAATAAGACCCAACACCGCTGCCGCAAGCATAACACCTGCAGCAAAGGAAAGAATTATGTCGGAAAATTTATGACTCATTTTCTTGAACATAAATCCAATAAGTGCACCGAATACCGTCGCACCCCCTACACCTAATGCAGTTAATAAAACCATTGTCATAAAAATCACTCCATATTATTAAAAGAAGGGGGAATCCCCCTTCTTTTATTCTTCTGAGAAGTTATCCTTACCTACTCCGCAAAGGGGGCAAGCAAAATCTTCGGGAAGGTCTTCAAACTTTGTGCCGGGTTCGATTCCCATATCGGGAGCACCCTCAGCCTCGTCATAAACCCAACCGCAAACGTCACATACATACTTTTTCATAATTTTTACCTCCAAATTTTTTATTTGCACAGCTCTTCAGCAAGTGCCTCGAGCTGTTTTTCACTTTCTTCATTAAGAGCAGAGATAATCTTAACCTCATTTTCAGCGTAGTTAAGATTTTTGCTTTTTTCAAGCATACCTTTCATAACCTTGGTTGCCATAGGCGCCCAGCTTCCGTTTTCAATAAATGCAACTGTTCTGCATTGGAAGTTACGCTCTGTAAGATGGTTTATAAATTCCCTCATAAAGGGGAAAATATCGGCATTATATGTCGTTGTGGCAAGCACCGTCGTGCCGTAGCGGAAGCTATCCTCCACCGCTTCTGCCATATCACATCTCGCAAGGTCGTTAAGTACAACCTCGACACCCTTTGCGGTGAGCTTGTCACGAAGCTTCAGTACAGCCTTTTTCGTATTTCCGTAAACGGAGGTGTACGCAATTACAACACCCTCCGACTCAACACGGTAGCTTGACCATATATCGTAAAGATTAATATAATATTCAAGATTTTCTGTAAGCACGGGGCCGTGCAGGGGACAGATAATTTCTATATCAAGCCCTGCCGTCTTTTTGAGAAGAGCCTGTGTCTGCTGTCCGTATTTGCCTACTATACCGATATAATAACGTCTTGCCTCGCAAGCCCAGTCCTCGTCAGTATCGTATGCACCGAATTTACCGAAGCCGTCGGCAGAGAAAAGCACCTTATCCTTGGAATCGTAGGTTACAATAACCTCGGGCCAATGTACCATTGGTGCTGTTATAAAAGTAAGGGTGTGGCTTCCCAATGAAAGGGCGTCTCCCTCACCCACCACAATCTGATTTTCAACAAAATCCGTGCCGAAAAATCCTTTCATCATCACAAAAGACTTGGAAGAAGAAACGATTTTTGCATTTGGATATTTTTCTGCAAAATGCCTGATATTTGCACTGTGGTCAGGTTCCATATGCTGAATAATAAGATAGTCAGGATTTTTCCCGTCCAAAGCTTTTTCCAGATTTGAAAGCCATTCGTCCTTAAACCTTGCATCAACAGTGTCCATAACTGCAATTTTGTCGTCTGTTATTACGTAAGAATTATATGCCATTCCGTTAGGAACAATGTACTGTCCCTCAAATAAATCTATATCACGGTCGTTTACGCCGATGTATTTAATATCCTGAGTAATATTCATATTGTGTCACCTCGTTTGCAAGCTTACCTTTTAAGTATACCACATTTTTTAATTTTTTCAACACGGATATGAATATTTTTTATATAAATAGAAGTGACCTCTGACTGCTTTCTTTACAACAATCAGAGGTCACTTCTGTTCACTCTTGATATCTAACATCTTTTGTTATCCTCTCTTTCTTCGTCTACCTTTCGCATTTACACCATTTACAAAACTCGTTTCAGCAATTACTTTTCTCTAAGGAGAATTCCCTAATCTTCCTGTGTTATTCGCAAAAGGTGAAGTCTTGTACTTTATTAAAAAGCTACTTTTTCGATTCCCCTGCCCTGTTTGTTCCTTTCATTCCAAACAATCTATGTTAAGCGTCACACCGCCGTGTTTTTTCAATATACTCCATCACTTACCGCAGGTGCGAATCGATTTATTAACTTTTTAAAAAAGTTTCTTTACTTACTTTTCCATTGGAGTGTACCTCCCTTTCCTTGATTTAAGTGTAACAGCTTTTTTGACCGTTTTCAATTGACAATTTCCGAAAATCAAAAAGCCTTTTTTTATGCAAATGGGAGAATTTTTCTGAAAGGGGTAAAAAAGTATTTACAAACGCATATTTTGTGTTATATAATAGGCTTATGGGCGTGTCAGAAAACCCCATATATTTGGCAAACCTGTCGAAAGACAGGGACGCAAAGCTTTAGTGCCTAAACGGTATTTATCGTATGGTTGACTGGCCGCAACTTTTTAGTTGTGGCTTTTTTTATTAGTTGCGAGGAAAGGAGTGCTATTTTATGGAAAACAAAAATCCAATATTGATTTATGATGCTTCTTCGGAAAACGCCATTTTTAAAATTGAGTATGTTGAAAATGATAAAATTCCCGAAACACTGAATGGTGAAAGCGGATTTCACATCTACCACGTAAGAATGCTGACTGAGCTGATTTTAAGACAATACGCTGAAAAATTTCCTTCCGAGTCTTTGACAGAGGAAGATATTTCCTCTATTGCAATTGCATCCTCTCTTCACGATATTGGCAAATTGAGAATCCCGAAAAGTATTCTGGAATTTCCCGGAAAGCTCTCCCCTTTAGAATATGACATAGTAAAAAAGCACTCCGTGTTTGGAGAAGAAATTATCTCTTCCGTTAAAAGTGAGATTCCACCCTTGATATTAAAATACGCGCAGGAAATTGCAAGGAGCCACCACGAGAGGTTTGACGGCACAGGCTATCCTGACGGGCTTTCAGGAAAAGATGTTCCGCTGAGTGCACAGGTGGTTGCTCTCGCAGACTCCTTTGACGCTCTTACCAGTGCCAGAAGTTATAAAAAGGCATTTTCGCAGGACGTGGCAATTGAAATGATTTCCAACGGTATGTGCGGTGTATTTGACAGCGCTCTTACCGAGTGTCTGCTGGAGGTTGTAAATAGCAAGGTTCTGGTTGATATTCGCGAAAGCCTCAGAAAAAGGCGCAGCATTATTGAGGGCAAGGACTTTTTTGTTCCAAAAAGAGTATTGTTTTTAGGAAATACAGGCTATCTTACGGAAGATTTTATACGCAGTACATATCCCGAAAGCCTTGCTATGGTAATGGGTGATTGTAATATAAAAAGTAAAAAAGGACTGAAGGTATATTCCATTAAAGACCCCTCTTACAGGAGAGTTTTTAATACATATGATTTTGACCTTATAGTATATTTTGCAAATGAGCTTACCTATGGCGGAGAGCAGGAGAGCGACTCCCATAGTCTGCGCACAGTACTTTCCGAGGTAAGAGCAACCCAACCCGATACGAGATTTTTGTATCTCTCCTCTCTGGATGCAGCATTTGAAGGAAAGAGTGACAGAGCACTTCTTTCCTCTTCAAAAGAAGCACTTTGCGAATTTTACGCAAGCGAGTATTCACTTAATATTAAAATAATAAGAATCCCTTATCTTTTCTCAGGCAGCTATAAAAACGACTTTTTATATAAGCTGTTTGATAAATCCGAAAAGGAAGAAATCGTCAAAATAGACGAGCTTAACACTTCACGCTGTTATTTCCTTTCTATGCTTGACCTGTCGGAGCTTCTTGTACGCATTACCGACAACTGGAAAACAGGAACAGGCATTTTAAATGTCAATGAGGAATTTTTCCTTACTTTTTCCGATATAGAAAAGGAATTTTCTTCCTTTAAAGAGAGCGTGCGGTTTGAATATTCGGGAAAAAATTCAGGAAAGGTTTTAAACATTAGCAACAAGGCTCTCAGAAATGAATACGGATGGTTTTCAAAAATTCCCGTTACGGAAGATTTAGCGGAGGAATATGAAAACTACCTTAAATCAAAAAGCCTTATAATAACATCATTATATGACAAAATACGCCAATGGCTCAAGGAACACACCCTTGTAATGAAAATTGCAGAGCTTTTCATTCTGTTCTTTATTACAGAGGGACTGCTTCTTCTGACAGGCTCGTCTGTTATGTTCTCCATAGTAGATTTCAGAATGGCGTACATAGTAATTATGGCAACTATTCACGGGCTTCCCTTTGGTCTTGCGGCGGCTGGGCTAAGCTCTGTTTCATGGTTTATTGCGAAAATTTTGTCCGGCACAAACTGGATGACGATTTTTTATGAGCCATCTAACTGGTTTGCCTTTGTATTTTTCTTCCTTGTAGGTGCAATCTGCGGATATATAAAGCTTAAAAATGATGACAGCACCAAATTCCTCACAGAACAAAACGAGCTTCTTGAAGAAAAGCTTATCTTTACAAAGGAGCTTTATAACGATACCTTTGAGGAAAAGAAAGCACTTAAGAAGCAGATTGTTTCTTCCAAGGACAGCTTTGGTAAGATTTTCGACATTACCCGTCAGCTTGATACTGTTGAGCCGAGGAAATTGTATCTGCGTATAATGGATACTTTTGAAGAGGTGCTTGAAAACAAGAGCATCTGCGTATATTCCGTAGACGAAAACAGCCGTTTTGCAAGGCTTGAGGTTGCATCAAGAGATATTATGGCAAATGTAGCAAGGTCCATATCTCTTGACACCTTTGCTCCCGTTGTTGATAAGCTTCTTAAAAACGAAGTGTGGAGAAATACGGATTTCCTGCCGGGATACCCAATGTATGCCGCGGAAGCATCAAGAAGTGAAAAGCTTCAGATTATGATTTTCATATGGCACGCAGAAAGCAGTCAGAAGTCACTTTACTATGTGAATCTTTTCAAGATACTGTGCGACCTTGTTGAAATGTCTGTCATCCGTGCATATGAATATAACAAGGCAGTTAAGGAAAAGCAATATATCAGCGGTACAAGGATACTTCATACGGAAGAATTTGAAACCATGTATGAAAATTTCAAGAATATGTCCGACAGAAAGATATTCTCATTTGCAGAGCTTGACATAGGACTCAAAGGACACACTATTGACGAAGCTGACGATATGATTGAAAGGCTTATCCGTGCCAATGATGTTTTAGGTGTCAATAAAGAGGGTAAGCTGAGGCTTCTGCTTTCGCAGGCATCTGCGGAAGATTTACCCGTTATTCTCCCACGATTTGAGGGAATTGACCTCGATATCAAAGTTGTAAAAAATTAACCGATTCAGAAAGGAGTATGTAATAATGATTTGGATTTATCTTTTTTTACTGTTATTGCATATCCTTTGCTGTGTTCTTACATATCTTGGTATTCACACAAAAACACTCAATATACATAAATATATGTTTTTTGTAGTGGCTTTTCTCCCATTCTGGGGTTTTCTGACCGTTTTGCTTTTACACCATCAGGTTGCCACAAATTATGATGGCACAAAGGACATCGGGGTTGAAAAAATGCGCTTGGACTCTGAAATTTACAAAGCTGTTACCGTCGAGGATAAAAAAAATTCTGCCGTTGTTCCCATTGAAGAGGCACTCCTTATAAATTCCTCCAAGGTCAGAAGAGAAATTATAATGGATGTGCTTAACGACAACCCCAAGGAATATGTGGAGTTTCTCCAGAAAGCAGGCGACAACGAGGATACGGAGGTTGTTCATTATGCCGTTACTGCAATGGTTGAAATTTCCAAGGAAAACGACTACACTCTGCAGGAGTTTGAAAGAAGACATTCTGCCGAGCCTGACAATTTTCAGGTTCTCAGCGAATACTGTGAGTTTTTGTGGCAATGCCTTACTCAAGGGCTTATGCAGGGACAGGTTGAGGTAATGAACCGAAATCTGTATAATGAGCTTGTAAGAAAAAAGCTTTCCATAAAAGAGGATAAAGCAGATTATATCAGTCTTGCAAAAAATCTTCTGGAGCTTAAAAACTATACAGAAGCTGAAGAAGCCATTAAAAAAGCAGAAAGGCTTATCCCCGATAGTGAAGAAATCATTCTTCTTAAGCTAGAGTACTATTCCCGGTTGGGCAAGGGTGCGGATATTAAGAGGCTTCTTCAGGACACAGATAAAAAACGTATCTATCTGTCACAAAAAGCAAAGGAGGCCATTGCATTTTGGCAGAATTAAAGGAAAGATTTTTAAATTTCAGATATAAAGGCATCATCTGTATAACTTTAGTTTTCCTGCTTATTGCATTTATGCTGTTTTTAGAAAGAAGCGGAATTCAGGCAAATTACAGAAATATGTCCCTCCCGCTTCTTCCTGCAGAAAAAGTGCTTACCAAGGATGAAGCTTATAAAAGCCAGCCTAAAGATACTCTGGTGCTTATTAATTCTCAGGTTGAAAACAGCGTTAACGCATTTGAGGAGTTCAGGCAGGTTTTTATTGATATGAAAATCGGTTACGACCTTGCCGATGTATCCTATGAGAACGACTACGATTTTCAGGAATACGAGGCTGTCGTTCTTGCAATTTCTGACCTTACTCCCATGGGAGAAAAAATCATTTCCCTGTGTGACTGGGTAAAGGGCGGCGGAAGTGCTATGTTTGCCATGACTCTTGAAAAAAGCCCTTATACTGCACTTATTGAGAGTAAGCTCGGTATTGCCGATGCTTCCTATTACAATACGGTGGTCGATTCTATCTATGTAGAAGAGGGCTTTATGATATGCGGAGGAAGAGGCTATGTCATTACAGACCCATATGACTCAGGTTGGGCTGTTCAGCTTGATATGACGGATGTTACCCTCCACGCCTATACCAATGATGAAAGGAAGCTCCCCCTCATATGGGAGAAAAAATACGGTGACGGAAAATTTGTAGTTGACAATATAGGCTATTACGACAAAGCAATGAGAGGCTTTTATGCCGCATCCTACAGCCTGCTGGGTGATGTCTGTGCATATCCCGTAATTAACGGCTCTGTATTTTATCTTGATGACTTCCCCTCACAGATACCCTCTGGAAGCAGTGAATATATTACACGTGATTTCGGCACATCCATCCGCGACTTTTACGTAAATATATGGTGGCCCGATATGATGAATGTTGCGGATAAATACAAGCTCCGCTACACTGGACTTGCAATAGAGTGCTACGACGACAATGTTGACGGCTCAACCCCTGCGATGCCCGATAAAGGTACTTTCCTCAATTTCGGGAATATGCTTTTAAGACAGGGCGGTGAAATAGGCTATCATGGTTACAATCACCAGCCGCTATGCCTTGGAGACCACGATTACAAGGGGTATTTCGACTACAAAACCTGGGACAGCGCAGGTGCTATGAAAAAGGCTTTCAGCGAGCTTACCGATTTGTGTGATGAGCTTTTCCCCGATGTTGATATGCAGATTTATGTACCTCCGTCAAATATTTTTTCCGTTGACGGAAGAAAAATGCTGGCAAAGGAGTTTCCGCAAATCAAGACTGTGTCTGGAATATATTTCTATGACGGCAACTCACCGTATTCGTGGACACAGGAGTTTGATGTTGCCGATGACGGCATTGTAGAACAGCCCCGTGTAGTTTCGGGTTGTGAGCTTTCTCCCTATATGGAGGTTGCTGTCATTTCCGAGCTTAATTTGCATTTTGCAAACAGTCACTTCACCCACCCCGACGATGCTTTAGACCCAGAAAGAGGTGCTGAGGACGGTTGGGAACACTTGCGGGCACATTTCACTAAATACCTTGACTGGCTCTATACCTCTGCACCCACTCTCAGAAATTTCACGGGGTCGGAGATGTCCGCTGCGGTACAAAGATTCTGTGCTGTCACCGTTGACAGAAAAATAACAGATAAGAAAATGGTACTGGAGCTTGGTAATTTCTATGACGAAGCACAGCTTTTGGTACGTTTTAACGAGAAAAAGCCCGATAAAGTAAAGGGCGGTAGTCTTACCCATATTACGGGGGATTTATATTTATTACACGCAGATAAGGCCACTGTAACGGTTACCTTTAAATAATTTTACAGCGTGAAAGGAGGCGCGAAATGAGAATCTGTCTTGTTCTGGAGGGTTGCTATCCCTTTATCAACGGCGGTGTTTCCACATGGATGCACCAATATATAACCGAGATGCCCCAGCACGAATTTGTGTTATGGGTTATCGGTGCAAAGTCCGAGGATAAAGATAAATTTGTGTACGAGCTTCCCAAAAACGTGGTGGAGATTCATCAGGTTTTCCTTGATGATGCTTTGAAAGTTAAGGACAGCGGAATTTTAAACCATAGCTTTTCCAAGGACGAGAAAGAAGCTCTTCACCGCCTCGTTACTTCCAATAAGCCTGACTGGGATAAGCTGTTCCATATGTATCAGGTTAAGAAAATAAATCCCATGTCCTACCTCAAAAGTGAAGCATTTCTGAAAATTCTTACAAAAACCTGCGAGGAGGAGTTTCCTTACATCGCTTTTTCTGACGCTTTTCATTCGGTACGTTCAAGGCTTCTGCCCGTATTGTACCTTTTGGGAACAAATGTGCCAAAGGCGGACTGCTATCACGCAATTTCCACGGGTTACGGCGGTCTTCTGGCATCTTTAGGTGCATATATTAACAAAAAACCCCTGCTCCTTACCGAGCACGGAATATACACAAGAGAGCGTGAGGAGGAAATTATCCGTGCAAAATGGGTTGCACGGGCATTCAAAAAGCATTGGATAGACTTTTTCTATATGCTTTCCGACCTTATTTACAGCAGAGCGTTTCGTGTCACCGCTCTGTTCACAAATGCAATGTACACGCAAATTGATATGGGATGTTCTCCCGAAAAATGCCGTGTTATAGAAAACGGCATCAGCTACGAAAGGCTTTGCAACATTCCTCTTAAAAAGGAAGACGGTCTGGTAGACATTGGTGCAGTTGTCCGCTTTGCCCCCATTAAGGATATAAAAACAATGATATACGCCTTTTTTGAACTTTGTGCAAGGATTGACTATGCAAGGCTTCATATAATGGGCGGTATAGACGATCAGGAATATGCAGACGAGTGTTTTGAGCTGATAAAACAGCTTGGACTTGAAGATAAAATAATAATCACGGGTAGGGTAAATATTATCGAATATTTTGAAAAGCTTGATTTCACTCTACTTACCAGTATATCTGAGGGACAGCCCCTTTCCGTGCTTGAGTCCTTTGCCGCAAAACGGCCTGCCGTAACTACCGACGTAGGCTGCTGCCGTGAGCTTTTAGGCGGAAAGCCTGGCGATAAGCTTGGTACAGCTGGGCTGTGTGTTCCGCCCATGCAAAGAGAAAAGCTTGCCGATGCTATGGAAATTCTGTGCCAGTCACGGGCCCTGAGGCTCGAAATGGGCGAAATCGGACAAAAAAGGACATACGAACATTTCCGTTACAGCATTATGCTGAATAAGTACCTTGATTTGTACGAGGAGGTGGAAACACAGTGGCAGGCATAGGATTTGAACTTAAAAAGCTTTTCAGGAAAAAGGGCTTCCTTAATTCTGTAAAAGCATTCGGATACGCCACCGTCATTTGTACAGGACCTATGATTTTAGGTGTTATTCTGCTGTTGGGGATTATGTATTTATGCCATCTTTCCCACACTCTCCGCGAAACGAGAGAGCTTCTCGTATGTATGATTACATATACGCTTCTTGCTTCCATTACCACGACATCCTTTTTCTCAATGGTTATCACAAGATATACCGCTGATATGCTGTATGAGGATAAAAAGGAAGCTGTCCTCCCCTCTTTCTGGGGGTCTTCGGTTATTATGATGGCTGTGGGAAGCGTGCTTTACGGATTGTTTCTCCTTTTTTCGGGGGCAAGCTTTCTTCAACAGTTTTTGTGCTTTGTTTTTTTCAATGAGCTTATACTCGTATGGAATGCAATGAGCTATCTTACAGCCATAAAGGATTATAAAGGGATTTTTTTCTCTTTCTTTACGGCAATTGCCGTGACCTTTATTGTGGGCGGGCTTCTGCTCCTTTTAAGGTGTCCTACTATTGAGGCACTTCTTTTCTCCGTAACCGTGGGGTACGGGGTAATGCTGATATGGTATGTGATTCTGCTTCACAGATATTTCCCGAAATCCGATCTGTCTCCTTTCACATTTTTCAAATGGATAGACGAATTTATGCCCCTTGCCCTTTCGGGACTTATGACAAATATCGGGCTTTTCGCCCACCTTGTAATTATGTGGTTCAGCAAAATCGGGGTAAAGGTCCACGGGCTTTTTTACGGAGCACCTTTCCACGATGTTCCTGCACTTTTAGCCTTTATGACAACACTGATTACCACGGTAAATTTTGTGGTGTCGGTAGAGGTAAATTTCTACCCCAAATACCGTACACATTACAGTCTGTATAACGACAAGGGTACAATCGGTGACATCAAGCATGCTGAGGAAGAGATGCTTACTACATTAAAGACGGAGATTTTTTACACAGCACTCAAACAGCTTCTCTTTACTGCTGCCTGCATTGCCGCAGGGGGATTTTTGCTTGACGTTCTGCCTCTTGGCTTCAACGAGGTAATGCGCGGATACTTCCGCACCCTTTGTGTAGGGTACGGACTTTACGCAATAGGTAATATGATAATGCTTCTGTTACTTTATTTTACCGATTACAAGGGTGCACTTTTTTCAACTACCGTTTTTGCGGCAGGAAGTGTACTGTTTACACTCATTTCATTATTGTTCCCCGAAGTATATTACGGATTTGGTTTCCTTTTTGCATCTATGCTTTTTGTAGTTGCATCAATAGTGCGGCTTGACTATTTTACAAAAAGGCTGCCCTACTATATTCTTGCGATACAGCCCCTTGTGGCAGAGGACCGCTCGGGGAAATTTTCCCGATTGGGAGTTTTCCTTGAAGAAGAAATTGAAAGGAGGATTTAAAATGAAAAAGAAAAGAACTATTGCTTTGCTTCTTGTTTTCATTCTTTCCTTGAGTGCTTTCGGGTGCGGAAAAGCTAAAAAGGCGCAGCCCGTCATCACCGAAAGCGAAAAGGCCGCAATAACAGATACGGAAGATTTCCACCTCAGGGATAAAAAGCTTCTGTATAATCAGTACGACCCGCTTGAGGTTGTTACAATGTACCTAACGGTTTCCACAGGAAATTCGGGTGATGGTACTGACCATACTTGGGAGGAAATCAACACCTATTCTGCATATGATTATGAGGAAATGGGCGTTGACCGATACAAGGTAGAGGGACTTTTGCAGGTCGGTGATGAAACGGGAGTTCTCCCAGGAGAGCTTGGCTACGGACAGCAATCCCCCAACTGTACAATACAGATACGAGGTCAAACCTCCAGCCGAAGCCCCCAGAAAAACTATAAAATCAGTATAAGGGATAACAAGGGAGAATGGAGGGGGCAATCCACCATTGCCCTTAACAAGCATCAGACGGAGGGTATGCGATTCAGGAACAAGCTTGCCTACGACCTTATGGCAGGAGTTGACCAGATGATGGGACTGCGCACTACCTTTGTTCATCTGTATGTAAAGGACACAACGGCAGGCGGTGACGGTAAATTCCACGACTACGGAATTTACACGCAGGTCGAACAGCTTAACAAAACAGCCCTGAAAGCCCACGGTCTTGACCGCAACGGACATCTTTACAAGGTTAACTATTTTGAGTTCTACCGTTACGAAGATGTGATTATGCTTAAAGACAGCCCCGATTACGACCAGACAAAATTTGAGGAGCTTCTTGAAATCAAGGGCAGTGATGACCACTCCAAGCTGATAGAATTGCTTGATAGAATAAACGATTACTCTGTCCCCATAGACAAGATTCTTGAAGAGAATTTTGATACGGAAAATCTGGCATACTGGATGGCGTTCCAGATTCTTATCGGAAATGTTGATACGCAGAGCCGAAACGTTTATCTGTACAGTGCACTCAATTCCGACAGATGGTATTTCCTTTCGTGGGATAACGATGCTTCCCTCCGAAAAGAGGAACACAAAATCCTACGCAGGTCGGACTACTCCGAATGGGAAACGGGTGTCAGCAACTATTGGGGTAATGTATTTTTCCAGCGTTGCTTTAAGTCAGACAAATTCTGCAAAGAGCTTACGAAGGCAATTGAGGATTTGAAAGAGTATCTTTCCAAGGAAAGAATCAACTCTATGGCAAAATCCTACGCAAGTGTTGTAAAGCCTTATCTTTACAGATATCCCGATTACCGTTACGCACCCCTCACAAGCAGGGAGTATGACTATGTTCTCGCGAAAATGAGTAATGAGGTAGACCTTAACTACAATCTTTATTACGAATCCTTTAAAAAGCCTATGCCGTTTTTCATTGGCGTTCCCATGGCAAAGAACGGTAAAATTTCCGTTTTGTGGGATGCCTCCTACGATTTTGATGATGAAAAAATAACGTATTCCTTTGAGCTTGCAAGGGACAGTTATTTCAGAAGCATAGTATTCAAAAAAGACGACCTGCTTCTTCCTACGGTGGAATTTGATATGCTTCCCAAGGGACAGTATTTTATGCGCGTTAAGGCAACAAATGAAAGCGGATACACCCAGACCGCCTTTGACTATTATATGAACGAGCAAGGCAAAGTTTACGGAACAAAGTGCTTTTACGTAACCGGCTCGGGCAGGATAGTGGAGGATACCTATGTCGAAAACTGAGAGATACAGAAACGAGTGGAAGTATCTTATTGATACTGCACAGAAAGAAGTAATCTGCAAAAGACTTTTTCCATTACTCAGCCTTGACAAGCACGCGCAAAACGGCGGTTATATGATAAGAAGTCTGTATTTTGACGATTATTTCAACACGGCGTATGAGGAAAAGGATGCAGGTGTTCTGAAAAGAAAAAAATACCGTATCCGAATTTACAATTGCTCCGACAAAAGTATAAAGCTTGAGAGAAAGAAAAAATTCGGAAGCTACATATTTAAAGAGGCGGCTTCCCTCACAAGGGATGAGGTTTACAAAATTCTTGATGGGGATTATGATTTTCTGCTTCAGAGTCCCAACAATCTTTTAAAGGAATTTTACTACGAATGTGTAAGCAACGTGATGCGTCCCAGAACAATTGTTGACTACGACCGTGAGCCATGGATTATGGACGAGGGAACGGTACGAATCACATTCGATATGGACGTGAGAGCCGCAGTGGGAAGCTATGACATATTTGACTCCACTCTCCCCGCTCTTCCCGTTTTAGAACCTGGGAAATGCGTTATGGAGGTAAAATATACCGAATTTCTGCCGGAGGCACTTAGGGAAATTCTCCCCGACAGAGGCTCTGAATTTACGGCAGTTTCAAAATATGTACTCTGTTATGAAAAGACGGAGTATATGAACAGCTTCAAATACTGGTACGAAAATTGATGAAAGGAATTTTTCAAAATGAGTGTTCAGGATGTTATAAAAAAATCAATACTGAACTCCGGTGCTTTTGACGGAGTCAGTATTGTAAATATTATTTTGGGACTGGTGACAGCACTTGTCCTCGGCGGTCTGATTTATTATGTTTACAGCAAGTTCTATGTAGGTGTTATCTATTCAAGAAGCTTTGCCGTAACCTTGGTGGGAATGACACTTCTCACTGCTATGGTAACATTGGCAATCAGCACCAATATCGTAATATCTCTTGGTATGGTCGGTGCTCTTTCTATCGTTCGTTTCAGGACGGCTGTAAAGGACCCGATGGACCTTTTGTACCTTTTCTGGGCGATTACCTCGGGTATTACGGCAGGGGCAAGGATGTATCTTCTGGCAATAATTGCGGCGGTAATTATGATAGGAATGATTTATCTTTTCTACAACAAACAGCAAAAAGGCAGAATTTACATATGCGTAATTCATTACACCACAGATGAAGCAGGAGATGACGTTATCCGTGCTTTCGGGAAAATGAAATACTTTGTAAAATCCAAGACAATGCGTAAGGATAAGGTAGAAATGGCTATTGAGGTATTCTGTAAGAATAATGATACGCATTTTCTTGAAATTATCCGCGATATTGAAGGTGTAGAGGATGCGACGCTGATACAGTACAACGGTGAATACCACGGCTGATGACGGCTCGATAAAGCAGCACAGACCGAAAAACGCGGAAGTTTAATAGGTCAAAAGCTTTTATTTAGGGTATTGACATAAATTCTTTGATTGTTTATGGAAAGGAGTCCCTTTTGGGGACTCCTTATTTTTATACGTTTTTCTATCCACGAACTTCACCCTCGCAGTACCTATGTACAGCTTCGGGCAAGCCCCTAAGGGGTTCAGTTCGTTAATTCTGCACTACTTTCTCTTCGCCTTTCGGCTTGTTAAAGCAGCACAGACCTGAAAACATTGTTTTCAGGTCTGTGTGTTATCTTTATAAAATATCTATTTCTTTTTTGTATATCCTTTTCATAAAAATGGCTGAAAGGGTAAACGATGCAATCTCCGCAATGGGGAACGCAAGCCACATAAATTTTATATCCCTTGTAAAAAATGCAAGCACAAATGCCACGGGGACAAGAACTGCAAGCTGTCTGCATATCGACACCCAAAGGCTTAAAAATCCATTACCGAGTGCCTGAAATACCGAGCCTGCTACAATGCAGTAACCTGCTGCAAGAAAGCTGATTGAAATAAGGCGCATCATAGGAGTACCTATTTCAATAATGGCTTTCATATCGTCGGAGCCTGTATCAAAAATTCTGAGAAGTGCCTCGGGAATAATCTGAAAAAGTGCAAATCCCACAACCATAATTCCCGTTGCATAAATAATGGAAAGGCGGATAGTCTTTTTAATTCGCTCTTTGTTTTTTGCACCAAAATTATATGCAACGATAGGTACCATACCGTTGTTGAGTCCAAATATCGGCATAAATACAAAGCTCTGCAGTTTAAAGTACACACCGAACACAGCCTGTCCCGTTGCAGCTGTTGCTGCAGTGAAAAGACGCATAATCTGATTAATTCCCACATTCATCACTGAGCCGATTGATGCCATACAAATAGACGGGAAGCCTACGGAATAAATTCTTTTTATGATTTCTCCGTCAGGCTTTACAACATTTTTGAGAGATATGGAAATCTCTCGGTTGAATTTCCTGTTTATAAAAATTCCTACGAAAAGGGCAATAATCTGACCTGTAACGGTGGCGATTGCCGCACCGGTTACGCCCATTGCAGGTAAGCCAAAACAACCGAAAATCATAATAGGGTCAAGTATGATGTTAATAACGGCACCTGCAAGCTGAACTATCATACTATATGCCGTTTTGCCCGTTGATTGCAGAAGCTTTTCGTACATTATCTGTCCGAAAAGACCGATTGAAAATATCATACATATGCTGAGGTAATCTGTCCCCAGCTCTGCAATGTTCTCGGTAGTGCCGAACGACTGAAAGTAGGGTTTTACACAGAAAATTCCAAAAAGCATTACAACGATTGAGCTTATTATAAAAAGGAATATTCCGTTCTCTGCAGTACGGTTTGCCCTTTCAGTATTCTTTTCACCGAGGCTCCTTGAAAGCAGGGCATTTACACCCACGCCTGTACCCACGCCCACAGCAATCAGAAAATTCTGCACAGGAAACGCAAGGGAAAGTGCCGTTAAGGCATCCTGCCCCAGCCTTGACACAAACATTGTGTCAACAATGTTATAAAGTGCCTGCACAAGCATTGAAATCATCATGGGAATTGCCATAGAAAGAAGCAGAGAATTGATGTTCTTCGTTCCCATTTTATTTTCTCTTATGGTTTGAGTCATTTTTTGTCCCCTTTTAGAAAAGTAAATTTTTATCCAGATCGTCTATAATTTTTGCAATGGCATCCTCTTCGTTGCTGACAGTTATAATATCTGCCGCATCCTTTGCCGCCTTGCTGCCGTTTGCCACGGCATAGCCGACTCCTGCCGCCTTTATCATAGAGGCGTCGTTGTCGTTATCCCCTACGGCAATTGTCCTTTTTCTGTCTACGCCAAGGAGGTCGGCAAGCTTCATAAGAAGGTCGCCCTTGCTCACTCCCTTGGGAAGAATTTCATAATATTCGGGGTCTGAACGAATAAAGTCAAACATATCTGCCATTGGGTGATTTTTCAGTAAATCTGCAAGCTTGAAGAGATTTTCCTCGCATAAATCCGCAAAAAGCACCTTTGCAAGAGTTTCTTCCACCTCGGAATAATGACAGCGTATATCGGGGAAACCTCCCAATACAATATGCTTTTCCATGGATTCATTGGTTTTGCAGAAATAACAGTTTTCAAATCCGCAAAGCTGAATTGACATCTCGGGGAAAACTTTGTCAATATATTCCACAAGCACAAGAGCGTCACGGGACAAAGGTACCTGCCACATATACTCTTTCTTTTCCACATCGTAAATACCTCCTCCGTTATAACAGCCGATTGGGGCATTGGGATGAAGCATATTGAAAACGCTTTCTACAATAGAGGTAGGTCTGCCTGTTACAAAAGTGAAAAAGCCTCCGTTTTCCTTAAAATATTCTATTGCATCAAGATTCTTTTTGGAAACTGATTTGTCGTCTTTTAAAATAGTACCGTCAAGGTCTGTGGTAATAAGAATTCCTTCAAATTTTTTCATAGGTTTCAACTCCTTTTTTAGCCTAAAGTATTGTAACATAATAAAAAATTTATTGCAAGAGGAAAAATCGTGTATAATTCGTGTATAAATAGAAATGCGGAAAGTGTTGCAAAGAAAAATTAACGCATATAAGATATAGTATCCTGACAAAGTTTTGACAAGATTTATACGTTTAAATATGCTTAAATGTGATTGTTTTGGTCTGAGTGGGGAGACATCGTCAGAATGCATTATGCTCGTGCAGTTCCGCTTTCGCAGAACTTTTCCTCGCCGAAAGCATTCTTCCTCTCCGCTGCGAGTCTCGCTCGGCTTACCTGCTCGGTTGTAAACGCCCTCGCGACGGCTCGCTGTCGCTACCAACTCTCGCGGGTTTTTGAGTTCAAGTCTCCCCTCGGGAAATAAAAAATACTGTGCCCTAAAGGACACAGTATTTTTTATGGTCTGAGTGGGGAGACTTGAACTCCCGGCCTCTTGAACCCCATTCAATCACGCTACCAAACTGCGCTACACCCAGATATGCTACTCGACTATTATAACCAATGATTGTGAGAATGTCAAGTAAAATTTTGAAAAATTTTAAAAGCGGACAAATCATTTTGAAATTCGTCCGCTTTTCTGTTTATTACTTTTTAGGAGTATATGTTATCGGGTCAGAATAACTCAGTACATCCCTCTTACTGTCGGTCTGTCCTACTGTTATTATATCCCCTTCCTGAAGCTCTGTATCCTCCGCCATAAGGCTGTGTTCACTTATCATTTGTGTAGAGATTTTCTCTCCGTTTACAAAAATTTTGCTCTTTGCCGTAAAGCCCTTTCCCTGAATGTACAGACATCCGTCCAGCACCTCCGCACCGGTTATGCTTACAGGGAGTGTTCCCATCCGCATATTCTGTTCTATGTACGGCTTATTTCCGCCGAACTGCAGATTTTCTCCGTAAAGCATATCATATGCAAGGAAAGTGATGCTCTTTTGATATTCCTCTTCGGAAAGCTTGCTCTTTCCCGAGGAATGATATTGGTGCAGTTTCGTTATGTTTCCGTTATTGAAACCAAGCCAACGCATAATTTCTGCGGAAATTTCATATGTCTTGACATTTTTATCG
>JAFTUL010000015.1 GCA_017466275.1 Clostridia bacterium
GAAAGAGCCTTGGTATAGTTTGCAAAACGGTAAACGTTTTCGTCGTCAAGAGCCGCCTCTATCTCGTCAAGCACAAGGAACGGTGCAGGAGATACCTGCAAAAGTGCAAACAGAAGTGCAATTGCAGTAAGTGCGTGCTCACCACCCGATAGGAGAGTAATACTCTGAAGCTTCTTTCCAGGAGGCTGAACTTCGATTTCAATGGGGCTTTCGAGGGTGTCAAGGGGGTTAAGAAGCTTAACCTCCGCCTTGCCGCCGCCAAAAAGCTCAACAAAGCTTTTTCCGAAAAGCTCGTTTATTATCTGGAATTTTTTTGCAAACTGTTCACGCATTACTGCCATCATTTCGCCGATAAGCTTTTCAAGGTCTGCTTTCGCTTTTTCCATATCCGCAACCTGAGTGCTCATAAATTCATATCTGCCCTTGACCTCTTTATACTCTTCAATGGCATCAACATTAATATTACCCAATGCACGGATAGAATTCTTAAGCTGTGAAATTACTTTCTGTGCCTCTGAAAGTGAGCCGATGTCCTTTTTGAATTCAAGTGCAGTATTGTATGTAAGCTCGTAATTATCCCAAAGACGGTTCGCGGAATTTTCCAAATCCTCTTCAATCTTGTTCTTCTTGGTTTCGATTCGTACAACCTCACCCTGAAGAACGAGGATTTTTTCATTAAGCTCCTTGATACCCTCGCGGAGTTTTTCAAGCTCAATGTCGTTTCCGCTTCGTCCGCTCATATACGCCTTGATTTCCTCTTTCATAGACTCAATGGCAACTGCACACTGATTCTGGCGCATAAGATTTTCTTCAACCTGCTTTTCAAGAGAAGCTATCATATCTTCCTGTGCACGTTTTTCATCAAGCTTCTGCTTATAGTCTGACTGAGAATTCAGTATACTGCGTTTTGCATCTTCAATCCTCTGCTGTGCGATTTCAACATCCTTCTGGGCACTGTTGATTTCCATTTTCTTGTCAATAACCTTGCCTGAATGTGCTTCACGACGGAGGGTTTCTTCCCTTACGGCTTCCTGCTTGGCTCTTACAATTTCTTCTGCCTTTTCTATAAGCTCGTCGGAGCCTTCAAGAATCTCACGAAGCTTTTTCTTCGTTTCTACGGTATCTGTCTGCTGTGTGGAAATCTGCGTTTTCTCACCCATAAGCTTTTCGTGGCGTTCGTGTGCCATTTTAAGAAGGCTTTCTTTCATATCAGCTTCCGCTTTGACCTTCATAAGCTTATTTTCGCTTTCAGAAAGCTTTTCACGAAGCTGTGACTCTTTTCTTCTGCTCTTTTCCGCAAGCTCCATCAAATCGTCAATTTCGTCTTCAAGCTTTTCTGTCTGCTCCTGAAGTTTGTCACACTCCAGATTAAGACGCTCTATCTCGTCTTTTCTGCCCAAAAGTGCCTGTGCACGGTTCACACTACCGCCTGTAATACTACCGCCCGGCTGAAGAAGTTCCCCTGCAAGAGTTACTATCTTGAATTTATAATGAGTTGCCTTTGCAAGCTTCACCGCATTATCCATATTATCCATAATGACAGTTCTGCCCAAAAGTGCCTCGATAACATTTTTAATTGTATTGTCACATTCTACAACATCGCTTGCAACGGAAACTGCACCGTCATTTGCCATAACACGGTCTTCGTTGTCAAGCCGTCTACCCTCCTGCGAGGATATGGGCAGGAATGTAACTCGTCCGAGACGGTTGGATTTCAGGTATTCAATAGCCTCTTTTGCATCAGCTTCGGTATCGACAACAATATTCTGCATTGCGTTGCCGAGAGCCGTTTCAATGGCTGTTGTATATTTTTTGTCAACTGTTATAAGCTTGCTGAGTACACCGATAAGGTTTCCATAGTATTTACCGTCCTCTTTTGCTTTAAGCAAGTCACGGACACTTCTGGCATAACCCTCAAGACCCTTTTCCATTTCCTCAAGCATCTTGCGTCTGCCCTGCTTTTCACCAAGCTGTGTTGACAGTTCGTTATATTTGGTTTTAAGCTCTCCGCTTTTGCGGTTTGCGTTATGATATGTCTGATTTATCTCGAAAACCTCGTCGGAAAGCTTGTCAAATTCCGTCTGTGCTTTTTCTGCCTTTTCGGAAAGCTCACTGCACTTTGCGGTAAGACGGTTAATGTCATCACTTGCCGCTGCAATATCAACTTCAATTGAGAAACGGCGTGTCTCAATATTCTGCGTAATAAGGTCGATACTGTCAAGTCTTGACTGTGCCTCACTCTTTTTGGAGCGAAGATTCAAAACCTCTTCCCTTGCAGTATCCAAGGCCTTGACACGGCGTGAAACCTCCTCGCCGATAAGTCGGTCCTCTTCTTCAAGAGTCTGGAGCTCGTCCGCCATTTTAAGGAAGCGCTCGTTACACTGACTCTTCTGCTCCTCAAGGACAGTTATCTGTGCCTTTGTATCCTCTTCCCTGTGGGACCAGCCTGCAAGCTCCGTTTCAATACGTACAATATTTACCTTGTGGTTTTCTATATTATTTTTAATGATAGCTCTTTCGTTCTCAATAGAAGCACTGTCACCTTCCAGCTTTGCAAGGTGTTCACGCTTACCCTCAAGCTCGCTGTCAGTTTCCCTCATTTGGGCATAGAGCATATCACTTTTTTCGTTATACTCGTCAAGAGTGGTTTTTGCTTCTTCAAATTCACGAACAGCATTCTGATAAAGCTCGCCTGTTTTTACACTCTCTTCCCTCTTGATGTCTGTTATCTGGAGGAGCGCACTTACCTCGAGTCCCTTAAGTTCTTCCCTGAGGTCAAGGTACTTGATAGCCTTTTCGCTCTGTTTCCTAAGAGGCTCGACACGTTCTGTAAGTTCACCCAATATGTCACGTACACGGACAAGGTTATCCTCTGTATGGTTAAGCTTACGCTCGGCTTCATTCTTACGGTAGCGGTACTTGGATATACCTGCCGCTTCCTCGAAAATCTGACGGCGTTCTTCGCCCTTTGAGGAAACTATTTCGGCAATTTTACCCTGACCGACTATTGAGTAACCGTCACGGCCAAGACCTGTATCCATTAAAAGCTCGTTAATATCCTTCAGACGGCAGGCTGTACGGTTAATCATATATTCACTTTCACCGCTGCGGAAAACCCTTCTCGTGATTTCTACCTCTTCATATTCGCAGGGTAGAAAATGAGTAGTGTTATCCAGCACAAGAGAAACCTCCGCATAACCGAGAGGTTTACGCTTCTGCGTACCTGCAAAGATAACGTCCTCCATTTTTCCGCCACGAAGAGTTTTTGCACTCTGCTCACCCATAACCCATCTTACGGCATCGGAGATGTTACTCTTACCGCTTCCGTTAGGGCCGACAATGGCAGTTACACCCTGATGAACTTCAATGACGGTCTTATCCGCAAAGGATTTGAAACCCTGCAATTCTATTCGTTTAAGGTACATATAATCACCTGCTTTTCATTCGCACATATAATCTAACATATTATATCATATTTTCTATATGGAATCAAGCAAAAAGGTGGTGTAAAAAACTGATTTTTACACCACCTTTTTGATGAGGATAGGAAAAAATGCTTCAGAACGGACAAACTGAGCTTACAAAGCCCACAAAGGCTTTGTAAGGTTACCCGAAGGCGTACGAGGGTACGTCGAGAGGCGAAGTTTGTTCGTAACAAAAAGGCATAAAACAAGAAAAATCGAATGTAATAAGATTTTTCAACCAAATTAGAAAATTTGGAGATTTATGTACTTCTACATCACATATTTTTATTGCCTTTTTGTGTTCTGGACTTTTTTTACATCCTCATCACTCTCTTTTTTTCTTGAAAAAGTCATATTTAAGAGTCAGGTCATTTTTCTGTATAAGGTTATTCATATGGGTGTTGGTATCCATAATATATTGCGGGTCCGCTTCGGGATTATTTGTAGCAACACCGTTTTCAACATAGTTTACCCCATCGTACCACGAACGGTCGCTGAAAAATACGTAGCCCTGATAATCGGGGTCCATAATATCCCTGCCTATATACCACTCGTCGTTGTACTTTATTCCCAGCAAATTGAGGACCGTGGGTAATATATCAATCTGGGAATTAACCTTGTCAAAATCTCTTCTCCTCATACCATTGCTCCAGATGAAAAACGGAGTTTCGTTTATAAGGTTATTCTCTGTGGTTTTATATTGGTCAAGTATGGTTTTGTCATTGAGGGTATAAAGATAGTGGTCTGCATAGGCTACTATAATCGTATTTCTCAAAAGACCGTTATCCTTTAATGCCTGAAGCAGAAGTCCCATCATTTTGTCGGTTTCACTTGCAAAAAGCCGTGCAACCTCTTCCTCGCTTACCTGAGGTTCGGCTTCCTCGCCCTCTTCAACTGTTTCACCCTCGGGTGCAGGTTCTTCTGCCTGAGGCTGAGACTCTGCAACAACGGGAGCTTCACCCTCCTGCCCCTCCAATTCAGCCAAGATGAGCTTTGCCGTTTCGCTGTTAATACTGAAAGGAGTATGAGGAGTATATGTAATTATATAGTGCATAAATTTAGAGTCTTGCTTAAACATTTTCTCGTAGAAAAACTCGTTTAAAATAAGCTCTCTGTCAAGCTGATATGATGCATCTTCATAGTTGCCGTCATCCAACAGGCTGTAATAGTCGTCATATCCCCAGTTTTTGTAGTTTATATCACGGGTGTAATATTCCCCCGTATTCATATGAAATGCATTTGCCGTATAGCCTGCATTCTTAAGCTGTCTGGGGAGAGAATAAAGGAATGTGTTTCCCGTGAAAGAATATGGATTCTTTGTATAAGAAACAGGGGTTATATATCCCGTTGAAACGGCAAGCTCCGAATTAAAGGTTGAGCCACCGCCCGTATAGTAGGAATAGTGATTGTTAAACACAAGGGAATTGTTAAGCATTCCGTAAATATTTGGGGTGTCCTCAGGGGTGATAAGCCAACTATCCATTCCCTCAAGCTGAATGAAAATAACATTTTTACCCTTGAAAAATCCTGTATATTTATTCTTTTTATGTGCTGTCTGCTCACTGTATGTGTTTTCCAGAAGTTCCATTTCATCGGGGTTTTGTTCACTGTCTGCCATCAGAAATGTTATATAAAAATCCCTTACTGTATATTCAAACAGACCGCAGATTTTCATATTCTTGTTCTGGTCGCTGAAGCTGTCATAAACATTTCGGGGATTTCTCCATGTGTCCCATTTCAGGGATTTGTTTCCCTGCCCTAGAAGTCCGGGAACTGTTGCGTAAATAACGGAAAATATAGCCAAAAACAAAATCATACTCTTCCATCTTGTTCTTTTTGACTTGGGGAACTTAAATATTGCTAAAAGACCCACGGCTAAAACCAACAGACACTTTAAAATCGTTATGATGTCCGTATTTTTCACAACATCACCTATGTAGGCACTGCCCTCTTGTGCAGACTGCAGTAAATTAAAGCCGAAAAAGAATTCTGTGTAGGGATAGTATATGGAATTAGCCACAAAAGCAGAAAAGAATATGAGGAAAAATACCGCATATATAATTCTGCCAAGCTCGCCCTTAAAGCACCGCGGAATAATTGAAAGCAAGCTTATCCACAATACCGTAAACAAAATATTTGGTAAAACCATTGCAGCCTGAAAATACCTTACATCCCTTGCAAGAACTCTTATGAAAAAATCCATCAGCAGAAAGGGCATAACGGTAAGTGCAGTATAGAAAATCGCCTTCAGGCAAGACTTTACCGAGGGCAATTTAAGATTTTCTTTTTTCAATAACTCAGGTAATTTTTTTAAACAATTGTTCTTCATAAAAATTTTCCTTTGTCTGTACAAGTTGCTATTACATTTTACGATTTTAATTACTGAATCATATCACATTTACTGCATTTTGTCAACTTTGGAAATAGCCATTGGAAAATTATCATTTATAAACTATACTTTGTTTTTATTCTTTCAAGCTTTTCTAAAAGTGCACGCCCGATTACAAAGAGGAAAAATGCCGTTGAAAGGCCGTGTATAAAGTTAAACGGCATCCCCAATCCCCACACAGTAAACATATATGCCC
>JAFTUL010000016.1 GCA_017466275.1 Clostridia bacterium
GAAAAATCACCAGAATTCAGGATGATGAAGTTCTTGTTTAAACAGGTATCGGAAACGAAAAGTCCGTTATCAAGTTCCAGAAAGCGGCTATCAGCTCAGTACTCACAATACACGAATAATCCAAAACACCTCCGAATATTATAGTTCGGAGGTGTTTTGTTATGAATATATTTTCTCTTCATTCTTTTAAAAGGTACATACTTTCAATTTTGGTTTCATTTTTGGTAACGCTTGTGTTTCTGGGAATAGTCAGTCTGATTTTCTCGTTCTTCCCACCTGCCAGTTGGTTGCTTAATGCCTTTTGCCGTTACAGCATATTTTTGACTGCACTGCTCTCTGCATTTTTCAGTGCAAGAGCATCCTCCGGGCAAGGCCTGATGACAGGTATTATCGCCTCGGTAATATGCCTTTTGACTACTGCTTTAATCGGATTTTTAATCTTTAAAGCAGGCAATTTCCCTAACCTCTTTTTCCGTAACCTGCCCATAGGAGTTTTGTGCGGAGGAGCAGGCGGTATATTAGGAATAAACAGTAAATAATTGTGTTTTTCTATTGACTATTTTTGCTTTTGCGGATATAATAGTAATGTTATTGTGATATATAAATAATGACAAAGGAGGAACAATAATGAAAGCAAAAAATGTAATTGCGTTCTTACTGGTTGTTGTTATCATTGTTGCTTGTGCTTATATAGCAGCATTCGACGTAACAATCGGTGGTTTCAGAGTTCCCAGTACCTTCGACAAAGAAAGAGGTATCAGACAGGGACTCGACCTTGTAGGCGGCTCAGTTATAGTATTTGAGCCTGATGTAGAAGACCTTTCTACGGTAACTGATGAAGATATGGGTGCGGCAGAAACGATTATCCGCAAGCGTCTTGATGACCAGAATCTTTCGGAGGCTACTCTTACCCGTCAGGGCAAGACCGGTATCCGTGTTGAAATTCCCGGTGTTGATGACCCCCAGACAGCCGTTAAGATGATAGGTGCTACTGCAAAGCTTGAATTCCTTGATGCAGACGGAAAATCCATTATGGATGCCCGCGGAAACATCAAAAAAGCTACTGCATTCTACGGCCCTATTGAAGAGTATGGCAACAGCGTACACTATGTACAGCTTACATTCACTTCTGAAGGACGAAAGAAATTTGCCGAAGCTACTGCAAATGCAGTAAATGCAGGCGAAGGAAAGAACATCATCGCTATTGCACTTGACGGTGCAGTTCAGATGTCCCCCACTGTTCAGGAAGTTATTGACAGCGATACTTGCGTCATGACAGGTGATTATACTCAGGAGCAGGCACAGTATGTTGCAGAGCTTATTACTTCCGGTCAGCTTCCCTTCTCCCTTAAGGATGCAGAAGTAAGAAGCATTGGACCTACTCTCGGTGACAAGGCACTTGATACTTCTCTTGTAGCAGCTCTTATAGGTATTATTCTCGTAATGCTGTTTATGATTATCGTATACAGACTTCCCGGTCTTGTTGCAAGCGTATCTCTTATAGCATACGTTTCAATCGTTACACTCATTATGGCAGGCTTCTACGTTCCTGAGTGGAGATTTGTAATCCTTACACTTCCCGGTATTGCCGGCGTAATACTGGGTATCGGTATGGCTGTTGACGCAAACGTTGTTATTTTCGAAAGAATTAAGGACGAGCTTCGTGCAGGAAAAAGTGTTGGTGCTGCAGTAAACGGCGGTTTCAAGCGAGCCCTTACAGCAATTATCGACTCCAACATCACTACAGTTATTGCATCAGTAGTTCTTTACTTCTTCGGTACAGGTACGGTTAAGAGCTTTGCTGTTACACTCTTTATCGGTATCGTTATCAGTATGCTTACTGCTGTAACACTTACAAAGTTCTTACTTAAGCAGATTGTTGGTTTCGGTGTTAAGAATCCCGTGTTCTACGGTTTATCAAAAAGGGGGGCTGAAAAATGATTAAATCACCTACATCAAAAAGCAAAATTTTCTTCATTTTTTCCGCTGTTCTTATAGTTATCAGCATTGTTTCCCTTTTGGTTCAGGGCCTTAACTTGGGTATTGATTTCACCGGTGGTTCTACACTTAGCTTTGAGCTTAACGGCACAAAGTACGATAAGGCTGTTGAAGCACGTATTACAGAGCTTGTTAAAGCAAACTCAGATGCTAAGGATATCGTTGTTCAGAAAGTTGGCGACGGCGGTGTTTCCATAAAAACGACCGAGCTTACAAATGAGCAGAGCAAGGCAGTTGTTGACGCAATCAAGGCAGAATACAAGCTTGAACAAAAGCACGTTTCTGAGGTTGAAAAGGTTGACGGTAATGTAAGTAAGAGACTTATCGCTGACTCCCTTAAGGCCATTGTGCTCGCAGTTATTCTTATGCTTCTTTACATCACATGGCGCTTCGACTTTATGTCAGGTACTTGTGCAGTAATTGCACTTTGCCACGACGTAATTATAATGCTTGGTTTCTATTCTGTATTCCGTTTCTCAGTTAATACAAGCTTTATTGCGGCAATACTCACAATCCTCGGTTACTCTATCAATGCTACAATCATTGTATTCGACCGTGTCCGTGAAAAGAGCCGTGTTGCTAAGAAAGCTACTACTGCAAACGATATTGCAGATGATGCAATCACAAATTCTTACCTGAGAGCAATCAACTCCTCTATTACAACACTTCTCACAATCTGTGTTCTTTATGTAATGGGTGTTGACTCTATAAAGGAATTTGCTCTCCCCATTATCGTAGGTATTGTAGCAGGAACATATTCTTCACTCTTCCTTGCAGATCCCGTTTGGGCTGCATGGAAGAATAGTGCAAAAAAATCCAAGTAATATTTTAATATAATATGAATAAAATAGCACTGTCAA
>JAFTUL010000017.1 GCA_017466275.1 Clostridia bacterium
CATCTTCCTTAGAGATATTGCGGAATGCAATCTTTATCTGACTGCGGATAAAATCAAATGTGATGCCGTCTTCACGCTGCTTAAGTGATTCACCGCAGCAAAGTACGGGAATAAGGTCATATTCGAGCGCCTTTTTAACCTTTGCATTTACAGTATCATCTGTTTCTGCAAAGTATTCACGTCTTTCGCTGTGACCGATAATAACGTACTGGGCGCCGATTTCCTTAAGCATCTGTGCGCTGATTTCACCTGTGAATGCACCCTTGTCTTCAAAGTGAAGATTCTGTGCACCGATTTTGATATTGCTGCCCTCTGCAGCCTTAACAGCCGCGGGAAGGCATACATATGTGGGGCAGATAAGAACGTCGTTCTTACAGCCTGCTACCTTACCCTTAAGCTCGTTAATCATAGCCTCTGCCTGAGAGGGAGTATTGTCCATTTTCCAGTTACCTGCAGCGAGGATTTTTCTCATTGTTTTCAATTCCTTTCAAAACTTTCTGTTCGGATTATTTATCCTGAAGAGCAGCGATACCGGGAAGTTCCTTACCCTCAAGGAACTCAAGGCTTGCGCCGCCGCCTGTGGAGATGTGGCTCATCTTGTCGCCAAGACCTGCCTGGTTAACTGCTGCAACGCTGTCGCCGCCGCCGATAACTGTTGTAGCATCGATTTCAGAAAGAACCTGTGCAATTGCATTTGTACCCTTTGCGAAGTTTTCCATTTCGAATACGCCCATAGGTCCGTTCCATACAACTGTCTTTGCACTCTTAACTGCATCGGAGAAAAGCTCGATTGTCTTGGGTCCGATGTCAAGTCCCTGCCAGCCTGCTTCGATTCCGCCTTCAGGAACTACTTTGCTTTCTGCATCATTAGCAAAGTCCTTAGCAACTACTGTATCGATGGGAAGAAGAAGCTTATCTCCTGCTTTTGCCATCATTTCCTTAGCGTAGTCAATATAGTCCTTTTCAAGAAGGCTATCGCCTACTTCCTGACCCTTTGCAGCCATAAATGTGTACGCCATACCGCCACCGATGATGAGCTTGTCAACCTTGTCAAGAAGGTTTTCAATTACGCTGATTTTGCTGGAAACCTTGCTACCGCCGAGGATTGCAACAAGAGGACGAACGGGGTTATTAACTGCATTGCCGAGGAATTCAATTTCTTTCTGGATAAGGTAACCGCAAACTGCAGGAAGATATTCTGTAACACCTACTGTTGAGCAATGTGCTCTGTGTGCTGTACCGAATGCATCATTAACAAAGATTTCTGCAAGAGAAGCAAGCTCCTTGCTGAATGTTTCAATGTTCTTTGTTTCCTCTGCTCTGTAACGAGTATTTTCAAGAAGAACAATGTCGCCGTCCTTCATTTCAGCAACTGCCTTCTTTGCATTTTCGCCAACTACGTTAGCATCTGCTGCAAATACTACTTCCTTGCCGAGCTTTTCAGAAAGTCTCTTCGCAACGGGAGCAAGAGAGAACTCGGGCTTGGGCTCACCCTTGGGCTTACCCATATGAGAGCAAAGGATAACCTTTGCACCGTTATCTGCAAGATACTTGATTGTGGGCATAGCACCTACAATTCTGTTTTCATCTGTGATGTTTCCGTCTTTGTCAAGGGGTACGTTAAAGTCGCAACGAACGAGGACTTTCTTACCCTGTACCTGGATGTCTTCAATAGTCTTTTTGTTCATTCTAAATCACCTCATAAAAATATATCATAAATTTTTTATACTGTTTTTACGACAGAGCCTACTTTCAGCACTATCATCTTATTTATTATACCACTATTTAGCGTAATTGCAAGCATTTTTGCGTGAAAAACGGCGTAAAATCAGTATTTTTTTATCGTTTCGACAATACTTTCCTTTTTGACAGAAAAGAAGCGGCAAACAGAGTCCTGTTTGCCGCTTCTTTTAATCTATTTCCCACTTTATAATTTCGCCTGTATTCGCATCAATCTCGTAGCCATACTCCTTTTTATCTTTTGAGTAAAACTCTACTTCGTAGACTGCTTTTCCGTTTTCACTATCCCTTTCCGTTCTGAGGAAAGTTGCATCCTCTTTCAGTACACCTGCGTGATTTAATGCAATTTCCTTAGCTTTGTCGGCTGATATTTTTGTTTCAGCCGAGCCGCAAGCGGTAAGAAGCATAGTTAATACAGAAATAAACACAATCAGTCTTTTCATAAAATCACACTCCTGCTAAAAATATTATATGTATTTTTTTCCTTTTTATACAAAAAGCGGTGCCGGAATTCAGCACCGCTTCGTTTATTTATGCTTTTGCACTCTCAATTACTTTCTGTGCAATGTTTTCGGGAACTTCCTCATATCTTTCAAACTGGAATGTAAAGCTTCCTCTCGCGCGTGTCATACTGCGGAGGTCTGTTGCATACTTAACCATTTCGGATTCTGGAACTTCCGCGATAACCTCTCCAATACCGTCACCAATGGGATTCATACCGAGGATTCTGCCGCGGCGTTTATTGATATCGCCGATAATATCACCCATAAGGTCCTCGGGCATATGAACTTCAAGATGGCCGATAGGTTCAAGAAGCACAGGGCTTGCCTGAGAAAGACCGTCCTTATATGCTATGCCTGCGGCAACCTTGAACGCCATTTCGGAGGAGTCAACAGGATGGTAAGAACCGTCAACCAACACAGCCTTAAGACCTACAACGGGGTAGCCTGCAAGAACACCCTTAACAATGGATTCCTGAAGTCCCTTTTCAACTGCGGGGAAGTAATTCTTTGGAACTGCACCGCCGACAATCTTTTCCTCGAAAATAAGCTCGTTACCGTCGTGATGGCTGAATTCAATCCATACATCACCGAACTGACCGTGACCGCCTGACTGCTTCTTGTGTCTGCCCTGAACCTTGACACTCTTGCGGATAGTTTCACGATATGCAATCTTGGGAGCCTGCAATGTAACAGCTACGCCGAATTTTGCCTTGAGCTTGCTTGTGATAACATCAAGATGAAGCTCACCCGTTCCTGCGATTGTCATTTCCTTGGTTTCTACGTTGTTATTGATTTCAAAAGTGGGGTCTTCCTCATGAAGCTTGTTAAGACCTGCACTTATCTTTTCTTCATCACCCTTTGCCTGGGGAAGAATTGCCATCTTGATAACGGGTGCTGCAAATTCTATCTTGGGGAGAGCCTCTTCGCCCTGCTTTGCAAGGGTATCGCCTGTAAGTGTATATGAAAGCTTTGTAGCCGCACCGATGTCGCCTGCCTTAAGTTCGGGAACTTCTATCTGCTTCTTACCGCGGATTACATAAAGTTTACCGATTCTTTCATTAACATCCTTGGTTGCGTTATATGCGGTGGAATCTGCCTTTAAAGTACCGCTCATTACACGGATAAGGGAAATCTTTCCGTAGGAGTCTGCCAGTGTCTTGAACACAATTGCACTAAGAGGAGCTGATGCATCGCATACTGGGTTTGTTTCTGCCTCAATGGGAGAGGGAAGATATTTAAGCATTGCATCCATCAGAGAACGAACTGCAAATGTCTTATCCACACAGAATCCGCCGTAAACAGGAACTACCTGCCCCTGCTTTACACTGCCCTTAAGAACTGCACGCATTTCCTCGTCTGTAATAACGTCGCCTGCAAAATATCTTTCAAGAAGTTCGTCGCTTGTAAGTGCAACTGCTTCAACAAGTGCGTCGTGGTATTTATCGTAAGATTCCTTCATATTGTCGGGAATCGGAATTTCTGTTTCAACATCATTGGAAACTGTGTATGCCTTACCGCTTACTACGTTTACATAGCCCTTTATTTCCCTGCCTTCCTTAATCGGGATTCTGAAAACTGCGGCACTTGCACCGAACTTGTCGTGAATCTGAGCAACAACCTTATCAAAGTCCGCATTTTCGTCATCCATCATATTGATGAACATCATTCTTGCCATACCGCGGTCTGTTGCATATTTCCAAGCCTTTTCAGTACCAACCTGAACACCGTTTTTCGCATTTATAACGATAAGAGCACTCTCCGCTGCACGGATACCGCCCATTGCTTCTCCTGCAAAGTCAAAATATCCGGGGGTGTCAATAAGGTTAAGCTTTGAATCCGGTATTTTAGGAGTATGCCATACACAGGGTGCCATAGAAAGGTTAACTGAAATCTTTCTCTTGGTTTCTTCCGGATCGTAGTCGCTTACAGTTGTACCATCTGCAATCTTACCAAATCTGTCAGATGCGCCGGCTTTATGTAAAATCGCTTCAACAAGCGATGTCTTTCCTGCTCCGCCGTGTCCTAACACTACTACGTTTCTGATGTTTTCTCCACTAAATACATTCATTGCCTAAACCGCCTTTCTACGAAGATGCATAACGGGCGTTGATTCCGTCCTCTCACATAATTTTACTGTGTGAGTGCATTCCGTTTTTATGTAATAATACGAAGAGTACCTCCGTATATTAATTTTACTATAAAATGTGATATTTATATATCTGTATAATATACAATAATTTATTTTTTCTTTCGTCATTTTGCACAAAGGAATTCTGTTTTTTTCTGATTTTTTGTTGATTTTGTCAAGACAAGGTGCAAAAAAACAGAAATTCCTATTAAAGAATTTCTGTTTTTCATCATTAAAGCAAGAATATTCCGTTTTCTTGACAAACCTCTCTCATTTCAGCGGGCCATACACTAACCTGCACTTCGCCGATGTGGGCACGACCAAGCATCTGCATACAAAGTCTTGACTGTCCGATACCGCCGCCGATTGTAAGAGGCAGGGTTTCGCTGTCAATCATTTTGTGATAGTCAAACTGCATTCTGTCAAGGGCGTTTCTTTCTGTAAGCTGTGCCTTGAGAGTTTCCTTGTCCACACGGATTCCCATAGAAGAGATTTCAAGACTGCGGTCAAGAACATCATTCCATACCAGAATATCACCGTTAAGCGACCAGTCATCGTAGTCGGGCGCTCTTCCGTCGTGGGGCTTTCCACTCTTAAGAGCTTTACCAATCTGCATAATGAATACTGTCTTGTACTTTCTTGTAATAGCGTCTTCACGCTCTTTATCATTATAGCCGGGGTACATATCCTCCAGCTCCTGAGTTGTTACAAAATGAACATCTCTCTCAATTGTTTTTGTAAGAATGGGAAATTCTTCACAGAGGATGTCCTGTGTATCTGCCGCCGCGCGTACAATTCTTGTTACACAATCCTTGAGGAAATCAAGAGTACGTTCTTCCCTATTTACCACTCTTTCCCAGTCCCACTGGTCAACGAAAAGGGAATGAACATTGTCAACCTTATCATCACGGCGTACTGCATTCATATCGGTATAGATACCCTCGCCCGGCTGATAACCATAGCGGTAGAGAGCCATACGCTTCCACTTTGCAAGGGACTGCACGATTTCAACAATACCGTCACATTCCTTGGTGTCAAATTCAACCTTACGTTCAACACCGTTGAGGTCGTCATTTATACCGCTGTCCTTTCTTACAAGAACGGGTGCAGTTACTCTGTCAAGATTAAGTTCACGTGCAAGCTTCTTCTGAAAATTATCCTTAACAATCTTAATCGCTCTCTGTGTTTCACGGAGAGTCAGCTTGGCTGTATATTCTTTTGGTAATATTAAACCTTCCATTTTGACGCCTCTTTTCTGTGCAGTCTATTTTTCTATTTTACCGCCCGATGGCTGTTTTGTCAACACCGAGAACAGGTTTTTTTACGTTATTTTCCCTGCAGAGATGAAGTATCCACTTTATATCATCACGGGAAACTCCGCTTCCCACATAAAGAAGTGAAACATAAAAGCAAAGGTACACGGCAATTTTTACATATACCGTTGCCGTAGGAAAGGCTATGTCACAAAAAACTCCTGCTCCTGCCGAGCATATCAGAGCCGTTAAAATTCCCATCGATTTAAAATCAACACTTGTTACCTTTGAAAGTCTTCTGATGCTCAGGTATGCATTAAAAATTTCTTTTATATACATAACCACTACATAACCGATAATTGCCACTCGGGGGAGCAAAATGAAAAGCAGTGCCACATTCATAATTCCCTCAAGCACATTATAGACCATCGAATAAACCTGCTGACCAAGACCTTTAAGACAGCCGTCTGTTACACAGTCAATATATATAACGGGAACAATGAGGGCAAATATTTTTATGTAAAAGCCTGCCTCGATGCTATTATACACAGCTTTTCCTAAAAGTCCCGAGTAGAAGTACATAACCCCTGCTACTCCAAAGCTGAAAACGACTCCTATCCTTAATGCACGGTTTACAATGTAGCTTACACCCAGTTTTTTTCCCTGCACCTGAGCCTGAGTAAGCCGTGGCACAAGGATTTCTCCCAATGCACCTAAAAGTGCCGCAGAAAACATTACTACTGGAAAAGCCATCTGCGTAATTACGCCGTAAGTAGAAAATGCTGCAGAGCTTTTCATACCGCTTTTTTTAAGACCGTGAGGAATTATTATTTGCCCAAGCGAGGATAGTCCTGTCCGCATATAAGCACTGACAGCAAGAGGAAGGGCAGTATTACCAAGCCGCCTGAGATTTTTCTCCGTGGAAGTAACTTCTTTTTTGTTTATTGTTTCTGCAAAATAAAGAAAAAGCATACCGACAGCAAGACTCCCCTCCCCTATAAGCATACCAACAGAGAGGATATCTGTCACACTAAGATGTATGTTTTTTGAAAAGGCAAGCATAACAAAAAGGATTCTTAATATTTGTGCCCCTATTTCCACTATTACAAGACGAAAAACCTTCTGCTTTGCCGCAAAAAAACCCTCTGTCACACTTCCAAGTGCGATAAGCGGCATTGAGATTGCCATTATTCTGAGGGCGGATGCTACGGAGGAATCCATTACCCAATAATGGGATAAAAGGTCAGCACCGAAAAACATTGTAAGCCCAGATACCATTCCGAAAAATGAGGCATACAGAAAGGCACATCGCATAAGGGAGTGTGGGTAGGGATTGCCCTGACTTTCCTCCTCTGCGACAAGCCGTGTTACGCTAAAGCGGATTCCCGATATGGATACTGTTGCAAATACAACTCCCACAGAGGATATAATACCAAATACACCCAGCTTCTCCGCACCGATTGCTGATGCCAGATATGATTGGAAAAACAGTGTAAAAAACCTGAGAATAATTGTACTTAACGCAAGAATAAGCGTGTTTTTCAATAACTTTGATGCACTTTCCATAATAAAAATCCCTCCATACTTAATGTATGAAGGGATTTTTCTGAAAATGACTGCAACGACCTCGTCACAACCACTTTGCTTACTTAATTCAATACATATACACGGCACTTTCTTCTGCCGAACTGAATACACTCGTATCTTGTTCTGTAACAGAGGTCAACTCTGTTACCCTTGATTGCTCCGCCTGTATCCGCTGCAACTGCGTAGCCGTAGCTCCAGCTTCCGTCAAGTGCTTCAATATAGACTCTTGAGCCGAGAGGAATAACTCTGGGGTCTACTGCAATAACGCCCTTGTCAAGAGGAACACCTGTTGCGGTCTGACCTGCATATCCGCCGTTTTCCTCGGCAGAAAGGTCATATGCCGTAGCTTCACAGGTAATTACATACTTATAATCAAGCATACCCTTGTTTACGGGAGCATCCTTTGACGCATTCTTATTTCCGTATTCTACAATCTTGTCAACGGGCTGTTTAACGATTTCCTCAGAAACAGCTTCACGGGAAACCTCAACGCCATTTTCATACTTTACCTTGTAGGTAACATTCTTCTCACCGTTCACACCCTCCTGCACGGTATTGATTGTACCTGCTTCGAGCATGGGGTTGAGCCTTTTAACAATACTGAAATTAAATTCCTCTGTTACTGTTTCGTCCTTGTAGGCAACCTTTCTGTTCAGGTTGGAATCTTTATCATTCATTTCAGGAGAAAGAACTTTTGCACTTGCTACAATTACAGAATCGGAGGAAAGATATTCTCCGAGAGCCTTTGCTCTTACATCATCAATACTGTTGTAAGTAAAAGGTGCTGCCAATGCGGAAAAATTACTTGTAAATATTAAAACTATCGCACTGATAAGAGCTATTCTTGCCTTAACCTTTTTTGTTGCAAACATTAAAATCACATCCTTTTCGGTGGGGGATATACCCCTTTCCGTTTGCCTTGCTCATTATAAACAACAAAAAGGTGTTTGTCAAGCTTTTTTGCCATTTTTGTTATAACTTTGTAACATTTTTTTAATTTTTTGTGGTTGATTTTTTCTAAAAACGCAATATATTGGGGTTGATATTTTCTTTGATTTTGTTACATTTTAAGAAAAAACAGTGACTTATGTAATCCATAAGCCACTGTTTTTTACTGTATTGTATAATTTCCTTTTATCATAATCAGGCAATCGGTTGAGGTTTTAACACCTCTTCCGTCGTCAAGGGGTACAATAAGAAGATGGTTTCCCTGCACGGCAGTTCCGTTTGCAAGGTCGTAACCCATTGTAACATCGCTGACACCGCCTTTTTGTGTGCCGATGATATTGCAACTACCCATTCTGAGAATCATTTCTGTACCGGCAGAGCAGATTACACTCTTTCCTGCAGGCACTTCTACTACCTTGAACTTGATTTGGGGATACAAAACGCTTTCAATATAGCTTTTTGTAACGAGTGGGTCATCTTCTGTTCCCGGTTGTGCCGCATAAACTACTGCCGCAATGCTGAGGCACGTAACGGCAAAAAACAAAATAACTCTCTTTTTCATTTGTAACATCCTTTCAATTGTCTGAGCATAATTATGCGAAATTTCTGTTTTCAAACCATATTAGGTTCGATTATCTTATGCTTAGCCCGAAGCTTACTGATATGGCATCATTTACTTTTATCATTTGCAGTTCATCTAATTTACCGATTTTTTCCCGAAGACGCTGTTTGTCAATGGTTCTGACCTGCTCCAAAAGAATCACACTGTCACGGGAAAGTCCGTATTGCTGTGCGTCGAGCTCAATATGTGTAGGTAGCTTCGCCTTGTTGATTTTGCTTGTGATTGCCGCCGCTATAACGGTGGGGCTATACTTATTTCCCACATCATTCTGTACTACCAGAACAGGCCTAATACCGCCTTGTTCAGAACCTACCACAGGACTTAAATCAGCATAAAAAATGTCACCGCGTTTTACTATCAAACCTATTCACTCTCCGATAAAAATTCCTCGTAGATTTCACATGCACTTTCATCGGATAACAGAGAATCTTCGGCAAGAGAAAGATTTATCCTGCCCATTTCCAGATATCCCTTTTTCATTTGTTCCTTTAATTCAATTTTCTTAGTTTCGTCAATATACCTTTTCACTGCCAGTGCAACAATTTCACTTCGTGACCGATTAAGTGACGAGGCGAGTCGGTCTGTCTCCTCAACCAAAAAATCGGGCAATGTGACAGATACCTTGCGCTGTGCCATACTTTCCATCTGACATGCCCCCTATAATAAATGCTGTATCCATTATACTACAATATTTACGGCAGGTCAAATGTAAGTTATTCCATTTATGTAGGTATATCGGCTGTGCCATCTACATATTCATTATGCACACAATCTGTCTGTCTCATACAATTTATCCAATTATTTCTCTTATTGCAGGTGCAATAAGCTTTATTAAATCGTCTGCCGTTACGGAAAAAGCTCCTATCTTTTTTTCGCCCAGCATTCCCGCATATGCATGTATGAAGCAGCCTGCCGCCGCGCTGTCTGTAAGAGAAAGCCCCTGTGCACAAAGCGATGCAATTATTCCTGCCAGCACATCACCGCTTCCTGCCTTGGAAAGAGCACTCGTGGCAAGCGGGCAGATATATTTGTTACTACCGCCGTATGTAATTACTGTCCTTGCCCCTTTAAGAAGTAGATGAATTCCGTTTGCACGGGCAAATTTGTCAGCATTATGTATTCTACGGTTTTCTATTTCGGAAATTTCCATTCCGCTTATACGTGAAAATTCCTTTACGTGAGGGGTTAAGAGAACATCCTTGTTCTGTATAATATCCATTTTCCCCGAAAGGGCATTGATACCGTCAGCATCAATTACCACGGGGCAGGATGCCGTATTGAGGATATTGGTGATGAGGAGGTCGTGTTGTCCTCTCCCCAATCCACAGCCTACCAGAACGCTGTCCGCTGTCCTTATTGCTGAAAGTGCTTCGTGTGAAAGCTGGGGAAGCATTACTCCGTTTTGCTCGGGTACAGGAATTATAATTGCTTCCTTTATCAATATATTCAGCACAGAGCATATCGGTGACGGAGCAATAACCTTTACAAGACCACAGCCGCTTCGCATAGCCGCCATTGCTGCCATAGCTGCCGCACCTGACATAGTCCTGCTTCCTGCAACTATTACGGCTGTACCAAAATTTCCTTTGTGGGAATAACGACTCCTTGCAGGCATCATTGTTTTTATGAGCTTTTTTGTAAGAGGAACACAGGTGCTTTCCGTAATAGTGTCATACTGAACGGGGATTCCCACCTCAGCAATGACTATCTCACCGCACAAATCCACGCTGTCATTGGAAAGCATTCCCCTCTTGGGAGCAGTAAAGGTAATAGTCTTGTCCGCTTTTACACAGATTCCGCAAGCCTTTCCCGTGTCACTGTCCATTCCGCTCGGCACATCGCAGGAAACAATATACCCGTCTGAAGCATTTATCATTTCTATCGCACGGATAATGCTGGTGTCTGTAATTTCTCCATTTACACCGATTCCGAAAACAGCATCAAGACTGCACTGAAATTCCTCTGTGGGAAAGGTCACTCCCTGTGTTATGGGAATTTCTTCTTCAATTGCCTTTCTGTAAAGAAGCCTGCATTCGGGACTTTCCGGCTCTGCCACGGGGACAATTTCAACCCGTTTGCCGTGTTTTTTTAAAAGAATGGCAGTGGCGTAACCGTCACTGCCGTTATTTCCTTTACCGCAGTACACTCTTACAGAATCAAAATTTCTGAGTTCGTCAAAACAAACCTTTGCGGCGTTTTCAATAAGATGCATGGAGGAAACATTCTCCATAGCCTTTCTTTCCGCCTCTCTTATCATCTCTACGGATAAAAACAACATTCTTAATCAAATCCTTACATAAAAACCTTGGAAGGAGCGTGCTTTTTGAGTATTTCAAGAGCTGCATAGGGCGGCTCAAACTTCACAAGAGTTCTTCCGTCTGCTTCTACAACGGCAAAATACACATTGGCACCCTTGCTGTTTGTTATTGCGGAAATTTCCTTGTCAAAAGTACCGTTTAAATAATGCTTGTGGTTTTCATCCTTTACAGATGCAATCACAGCAGCTTCTTTAACAGAAAAACTGATTAACCTTTTCCTTGATGTTCTGTTGTATATTACATCAATATCTACACCGTAACCTGTAATGATGTACTCATACTCGCGGTTAAACCTTGCTGAAATTTTGTGGGCACCAAAATACATACCTACTGCCAATAGGAGGCCTATTCCCCCGAAATTAATCAGAAGAGCAAAGCATATAAAAGCAAGCACTGTTGCTGCCAGATAGAGTAATAGCGTTAAAAATTTTTCTTTTCCGTTTTTATTTCTTTTTACAAGATATTCTTTGTATTCCATATTTTCTCCTTATAGTCCTATTCCCTCAACTCCTGAGCCGTCTGTCGGCGGTAGAGCAGGAGTGTTTGCTGGGGGAGGTGTCTGTCCCCCCTCGGGAAGAATTTGTGTGTCTGACGAAGCTGTGCCCTCAGGATTTTCTCCCTCGGGATTTTCTACAATTCCCTCTATTTCTTCGTCTTTTTCAATAACCTCACCTGAGTTCAGTTCATTTTTATTAAACGTATATGGGTGGGTTGTACAGCGTTTGTCGGGGATTGCACTCGCCTTGTACTCCTTGCTTGTAAGGTTTTTACAAGCAGGAGTTGCACGCATACCGCTATCAGCACAAAGCATAATGCTGTATTTATCGTCTTTATCATTCTGGAGGAAAGCCTTGTTAGGCAAATCCTTGTGGATGGGTGCCATGACCTTTCTCCACGCTACTGCCGCAGGGTTGGGAGAGAATCCTCTGAGTGCGGCAGGCTGGTCATAGCCAAACCAGACGGCACCTACATAGTAGGGAGTGTAGCCTACAAACCATCTGTCGTGGTTGTTAGAGGTTGTACCCGTTTTACCTGCAACTCTCATTCCCGAAAGCCTTGCAGCCGTTCCTGTACCGCCTGTTACAACACCCTGCATCATTTCTATCATATCCTTAGCGGTGGTTTCACTCATTGCAATCTGTTCTTCGCCCTTATGCTCAAGAATAACATTTCCCTCAGAATCAAGCACCTTGGTATAAAGAGAGGGTTTGATATATTTTCCGCCGTTGGGGAATGTGCAGTACGCCGCACACATATCAAGAACTGATACACCGTCGGTAAGTCCACCCAATGCGATGGGTGCCAGTGCTACGTCAGAAAGAATTTTTCCGTTTTGCTTGCGTTCCTTTACAACAGTGCTGACATGGAGATTATTTCTCATAAAGTCAAAAGCCGCTTCTGCGGTAAGATAGTTACAAATCTTCGACGCAGGAACGTTTCGGGAGCCTCTGAGTGCGGCTGATACCGTAATTCTTCCTGCAAATCCGCGGTCATCATTTCTCGGTGCCCAGGAGCCGAAAGAAACGGGGGCATCATTTACAATTGTTGACGGAGTTACAAGTCCGTATTCAATCGCGGGAGCATACACGGTAAGGGGCTTTATTGAAGATCCTGGCTGACGAAGTGTCTGAGTTGCACGGTTAAGGGTACGGTTACCCTCTTTTTCTCCTCTGCCGCCTGCAAGACCCTTAACAAGTCCTGTGTAGGGGTCCATAATTACCATTGACGACTGGGGTTGAAGGCTTCCTGCCGCCTTCTGGAATGCCGATGGGTCGTTGTATACTGCATCTATATGTCCCTGAATTTCGGAGTCCATAGAAATATATATCTTCAATCCTCCGTTGTAGAGGACCTGCATAGCAAACTCTTTTGTATAGTTATACTTGACCATCATATCCGCTACAACCTGCTCTATTGCGGCATCTGTAAAATAGCTCTGATACTTTTGCTCAGATTCAGACCTTTTAGGCATAAACTTAAGCTCCTGAACCTTTGCCTCCTCATACTCAGACTTGGTGATAAAGCCAAGGTCAAGCATTTTTTTAAGAATTACAATCTGTCTGTCCTTATTGTTCTGAGGATTCTGCAACGGGTCGTACTTTGTCGGGTATTTGGTTATACCCGCAAGTACCGCACACTCTGCCAAAGAAAGCTCGGAAACAGGTTTTCCAAAATAAGTAAGAGATGCACTTCCTACACCGTTACACTTCTGACTGAGATAGATGGTGTTTAGATAATATTCAAGAATCTCATCCTTGGAAAGGTCTTTCTCAAGGTTATATGCACGATAGATTTCCTGAATTTTTCGTTTTACAGAATAATCGTCATCCCTTGTAAGATTCTTGATAAGCTGCTGAGTTATGGTACTTCCGCCGTAGCTGGAATTTCCCCTGTTGGTGATGTACTGAACTGCAGCACCCATAAACCTCTTCAAATCCACACCGTTATGAGAATAGAAACGCTCATCCTCAATAGCTATGAAAGCATTTTTCATATGCTCAGGAATGTCGGAGCCGGATACCCATATACGGTTTTCCGTATCATAAAGCTGCTCGTACTCTATCATTTCTCCCGTTTCGGAATCCTGAACGTATACAAAGGATGTGAGATTCAGCCGCATATTTTCAACATCTATAAGCTCTGCATCCTCAACATACCCTGCAAGCGAGCCTGCAACAAGTCCCACAACCGCAACTGCGAGCAATCCGAGAGCAATACCAGTACCCGAAAGCAATCTGGCAAGGATACCCTTTTTCTTTTTTCTTTTTCCTTTGCGGTGCGGTGCAGTTGAAACCTGCCTCTTGCCGCTGTTATTAACCGGTTTTCTTTCCATAAAATGCACCTCCCGATGCAAGAATTATAAGCAAAAAACACTTTTCCTTTTACCTATACATAGTAAAGTATAACACCAAAGCATTAAAAAAGTGTTACAAAAAGCACTTTATTTGTATATTATGCCAACATCTGCACAAAATAAAGGACATAAAATCAAGCTATTTTTTCGGAGGTACTTCAATGAAAACAAGAACCGTCCTTTCAGCATTCCTTGTCCTGATAGCTATATTTTCCTGTTCTATGGCAGGGTATATCTTCGGCACAACAGCAGCAAAAGAGGAAATTTCCACCAAGCAGCTTCCTCCCGCAAAAAAGGAGTCCTCGCCTGCTCCTTCAAAAACAGCCGTTGTAAATAACGATACTGAAAATATACCTGCCGAACAAAAGGAAGCTACTGTAAAAGATTCCGTTCAGTCATATGTGCTTAGAGAGGACAACGGCAAGGTTGCACTCTTCATAAAAAACACAGACGGTACAGAAAACCTCCACAGCAGCTATGATGTGCCTATAATGTTTCTTCCAAAAAATGACCGCGAGGCTTTACAAAAAGGAATAGAATTTAATTCCCTTGATGAAATCGTAAAATTTGTAGAGGATTATGTGGGATAACAAACGGGGTGTAAAAAAACTTAGTTTTTTACACCCCTTAGTTTAACTTTTTATATGTTTCTTCTCATACAATCTGTATAGAATAAATCCTATTAATGAAACAGCAAGAATTATACCATACGCTATAAGTAACGGCTTATAATTGTTTTTCACAAATGCACTTCCTGCATATGTAGAAGACACTATCGACGGAATTCTTGCCACGGCTGTAAGCAAAAGATAAGATTTGAGCTTTATGGACGTAAAAGGAACTGCATAGGATATAACTGCCTTTGGCGTACCGGGAAGAAAAAACAAAAGAAATATAACACGCATTAATTTTTTCTCATCTTTAAGGAATTTAAATCTGCCCATCGCTTTGCTTCCTGCGGCAGCTTCAACAAATTCATGGCCGAACTTTCTGACCATTTGAAAAATTATTGCTTGTCCAACCGATACTCCCACAAGGCACACTGCAAGGCCGCCGATAGTCCCGTACATACAGCCTGCCAGAAATTCAACCAATTCTCCCGGAATAAAAGCAACTATTATCTGCCCGATTTGTATAAACAGCATTACCAATATTCCAAATATTCCGAAATTTTCTATGAAATTCCTGAATTCCTGAGGCTCATTAAATGACTTGAGGAAAGGAACTGCAACCATAGATATTGCCACCATTGTTATTAATATAATCACTAATGAAATATATTTATAAGCTTTCTTCATAACACACCTCACATCTGTTTCAGTATACCGCGATTTCATTAAACAAGCAATAAATTTTTGTAAATTTATTGTGACTTTATACATTTTGATTTCGATAGTTTTTCAAAAAACTGTTGCACAAATGAGCTGTTCCATATACAATGAATTAACAGGAGGCGAAAATAAATGAAAATAAATGAACTGTTTGACCTTGACAAAACCATAGCATCAGAGGTGTTCGAGGGCTGTGAATATCCGTGGCAGGTGCTTTCAAAAATCAAGGAGTTTACCCTTGCTTTAGGCAAAAAGCTTGATAAAGAAAAGTTTGACGAGATTTCACCTGACGTATGGGTTTCCAAGTCAGCAAAGGTTGCTCCCACTGCATTTATTGCACCGCCCTGTATTATTGACGAGGGTGCAGAGGTAAGGCATTGTGCGTTTATCCGCGGAGGAGTAATTGTGGGAAAAAATTCTGTGGTCGGAAATTCCACGGAGATGAAAAATGCAATTATTTTTGATAATGTACAGATTCCGCATTTCAATTATGTTGGGGATTCAATTCTGGGGTATAAATCACATCTGGGTGCAGGTGCAGTCACATCAAATGTAAAGAGTGACAAAACCCTTGTTTCAATAAAAAACGGTGATGAAAAAATTGAAACTGGGCTTAAAAAATTCGGTGCAATGGTGGGCGATTACACAGAGATTGGCTGTAACAGTGTGCTTTGTCCCGGAAGTGTTATCGGAAGAAACTGTACAATCTATCCCCTTTCCCGTGTAAGAGGCTACTTAAAAGAAAATTCTATTTTTAAGGCCGAGGGGAATATAGTTACAAAAAAATAATAAAATAAAAAAGAAGACTATTCTCCTGATTAGTCTTCTTTTTTGTAAATTTTACTTTACATTTTGTATGCTTTTATGTATAATTCAAGAAGAAAACAGTATACTTTCGCCCGTTTTCTGTCAACCTGCGGTTGCATTAATTTCCAACTCAAGTTGATTGATAACAAAATTCAATTCTGTTATAATTTAGTAAAAGGTACTTTGTAAGGAGTTGTGATTATTATGACAATCGGTGAAAAAATTGCCGCACTCAGAATTTCTGCCGATATTTCTCAGGAGCAATTAGCTGAAAAAATATCGGTATCCCGTCAGTCTGTTTCAAAATGGGAAATGGACCAGGCACTTCCCCAGATAGATAAAGTTTTACAGTTATGTGAGCTTTTTGGAATTTCAACAGATGAGCTTCTCTGTGAAAAAATATCCCTTCTTGAAAAAGAACCTGCAAAGAGGCAGAAAAACAAATATTTCGGCACAGACGGCTTCAGAGGAGAGGCTAATATGACGCTGACCTCTATGCAGGCTTACCGAGTGGGCAGATTTTTGGGCTGGTACTACTCTTCCCCTCTTTCGGGATGTCACAAGACAGGCTACCGTCCCCGTATCGTAATAGGTAAGGACACACGTCGTTCAAGTTATATGCTTGAATACTCCATAGTTGCAGGAATTACCGCATCGGGTGCCGATGCATATATGCTCCACGTTACGACAACGCCCAGCGTTTCCTATGTAACAAGACAGGACGAATTTGACTGCGGTATTATGATTACCGCCTCTCACAACCCCTTTTATGATAACGGAATTAAGGTAATTAACCGTTACGGTGAAAAGCTTGATGACGAAACAACTCCTCTTATAGAAGCATATATTGACGGTGATTTGTCTGCATTGGGTGTTGCAGGCGACGACCTCCCTCTTGCGACAAGAGAGAAAATTGGTTGTATCGTTGACTATTCCTCGGGAAGAAACCGCTATGTAGGTTACCTCATTTCTCTTGCGTCCCATTCATACAAGCACCTTAAAATCGGTCTTGACTGCGCAAACGGTGCTTCATGGATGATTGCAAAATCCGTTTTCGGTGCATTGGGTGCACAGACAACAGTTATCGGTGCAGACCCCAACGGTCTTAACGTCAATGAAAACTGCGGTTCAACACATATCGAAAACCTCTGCAAGTTAGTCCGCGAACAGCACCTTGATGTAGGTTTTGCATTCGATGGTGATGCTGACAGATGTATTGCCGTTGACTCTAACGGAAATATTGTAGACGGTGACGCTATGATGTATATTCTGGGAAAGCGTCTTAAATCAAGAGGCATTCTCAATGATGACACCCTTGTTGCAACAATTATGTCAAACAGCGGTCTTATCACAAGCCTTTCCGAAGTAGGAATTAAATGCGTACAGACCAACGTGGGTGACAGATTTGTTTACGAATGTATGCAGGAAAATGATTACGGTCTTGGCGGTGAGCAATCAGGACACATCATTCTCAAGAAATATGCTACAACAGGCGATGGTATACTTACCGCAATTATGATTACAGAGGAACTCTGTGATTCCAAGCTTTCTCTCTCTGAGCTTGCTTCCCCCGTTAAGCTTTATCCCCAGTATACACAGAATATCCGTGTAAAGGATAAGGGGGCAGTTCTTTCCGATGCAGATGTACTTAGTGCAAAGGATGAGGTTGAAAAGCTTATCAATGGAAAAGGAAGAGTCCTTCTCAGACAGAGTGGTACAGAGCCGGTAATCCGTATTATGATTGAAAGTGAAAGCGAAGAAAAATGCCACGAATATGCTAAAATTATAGCAGACAAAATAATAGAAAAAGGACATAATGCGTAATCTTTCATTGTCTTATTCATAAAAGGGAGAAGCCTCTGCAATTTGCAGAGGCTTCTCCCTTTTTAATATAATCAATAAAGTGATTTTACAATATCAGAACGAACCCATCCGAGTCTTCCGCTTGGGATTTTTACCCTGCACCACGTAAAGCCGTCACCGTCAATATATTCCTCTCCCTGACATACAAACTGTGTGCTGAAATCGTTGTATGGCACATAGAGAATATACTCTTTCGTTATGGCAGGAGTAGGTCTAATGAAAATACCTGCAGGGTCTGATTTCACAAGCACCGTTCCCTGTGGATAGAGAAGCTCGGGCTTATACTCTATTTCAACTGTTTCTGATTTTGTGCTTCCGTCTTCCGTTTCGAGAACTATGGAGAAAGTATTCTGTCCTTTTGCAAGCCATACTTCCTTGTTCCATTCCAGATTTCTTTCACCCTTTTCAACGAAAGTTATCTGTTCACCGTTAATGTACAGAACTGCATTTTTGTCATAGGATGAAGCCTTTCCTCTTAAAACATATGAAATATTATCCGTTTCATATGGATAGTCATATACAGAAAGCTCCATTCCCTTTTTGCCGGTAAGCCCTGCTATCAGTATGACTGCAAGGGTGATAACAAGAACTGCAACAGTTACGCAAAGGACAATTATGAGAGATTTGGAATCCTTTTTCTTCTTTTTAGGAGAAACATAAGGCTCTCTGCAAACTTCTCCCTGCAGTGTTGTATTCTGGTTTTGAGCTTGCTCACCAACCGCCGTTCCACAGCCTGAGCAAAATTTTGTTCCGTCTTTCAATTCTTTTCCGCATTTTTTACAAAACATTATGTATCCTCCTTACTGCAAGTATTTTGCGTGATATTCTTCAAAGCTGTTAATACCTTTTTCTTTCATATCGGTACTTACCCTAGCACCTACATAACGAAGATGCCATGGTTCAGACTCATATCCTGTAATATCCTCGGTTTCTTCAAAGTACCTGATGATAAATCCATATTTGTAGCAATTATCCCTCACCCACGGAAATTCGGGCGTGTTTTCAAACTGTCTGAGTCCGTCAACCGAACCAAAAACATCAACCGCCAAGCCTGTATGATGTTCACTGTAACCTGGACGTGCACTGTAACGGTCTACATTCTCCTGCGAATCACTTGAAAGATAGCGGTTATACAAGCCACGCTGATAGCTTACCGTTCTGTATCCCGAAACCGCACGGATTCTGAGGTTTTCTCTTGAAGCATCATTACGCATCTTTACAAAAGCATCTGCGGCTTCCTTCCTCATTTTCTGTCCGTCTACGTTCACAAGGTCAGGGGGTGAATATCCGTCAGGTACCTTGTAGTATTTGTTTACTATAATGCAAATATCGTCATACCCCGAAACAGGAATGTCATAATTGTACTTGGGCTTGTCCTGATTTGCATTAACCATCCACACAACATCCTCGTCGGACAGTTGGGGATTCTGTGCAGCATAGCTTGTGTATCTGTTTTCATATTCTTCCTTATAATAAGGAAATGAGGAATATATATTCTCCGGCAATTTCTCTGTATTCACGGGAGTTTTATGAGTTGGAATTATCCCATTCAACACATATGCAACTGTCACACCGCACAAAATGATTATGAGTGTACACAGAGAAAAAATTACTGCATTTCTTATTTTTCTGGTTCTTTTCCTTTTCCGTCTTCTTTGAGCAATCCTTGCCCTCTCCTCGGGGGAAAGATTTCTCCGCTCGGGATTTTTTCTTTCCGGCTCACGGATTTCAACGCTGTTCATACTGTCACCTCATTTGTAACACATACCATTTTATGACATTATAACACAAAAAGATGCATCTTGCAATACTAAAAAGCGTGAGCAAAATTGCTCACGCTTTTAATTCAAGTTAAAATATTAACTTACGCTTCGATAGCAGAAACGACACCAGAACCTACTGTTCTACCACCTTCACGGATAGCGAAACGAAGACCTTCTTCGATAGCGATAGGAGTAATAAGCTCAACAGAGATTGTTACGTTATCGCCAGGCATACACATTTCTGTGCCTGCAGGAAGTTCGATTACACCAGTAACGTCAGTTGTTCTGAAGTAGAACTGAGGACGGTAGTTGTTGAAGAAAGGTGTATGACGGCCACCTTCATCCTTGTTAAGAACGTAAACTTCGCCCTTAAACTTTGTATGAGGATTGATGGAACCGGGCTTTGCAAGAACCTGACCTCTTTCGATTTCAGTTCTCTGAACACCACGGAGAAGAGCACCGATGTTGTCACCAGCTTCAGCCTGAGGAAGAAGCTTTCTGAACATTTCGATACCTGTTACAACAACCTTACGAGCTTCGTCTGTAAGACCAACGATTTCAACTTCTTCGTTAACCTGAAGTGTACCTCTTTCAACACGGCCTGTAGCAACAGTACCACG